>NZ_CP047130.1:4275240-4580615 GCF_009832865.1 Colwellia sp. 20A7
TTAAGTTACCTATAGTTTAATAATACATAATATACTTATACTTATTCCTGCTTTAGAGTACTAGAATGTCAAATTCAATATTGATTGTAGAAGATGAAATTAAGCTTGCAGAGCTATTAGCTGATTATTTCAAACTAACAGAATATGAACCTCATTTAATTCATCATGGCGATGAAGTTATTGATTGGGTAAAAAAACACCAGCCTAGCGCAATTTTACTCGATATCATGTTGCCAGGTAAAAATGGCATAGATATATGCAAAGAAATTCGCCAATTTTCGAATATCCCTATTTTACTCGTTACTGCAAAAGTTGATGAAATCGATCGATTATTAGGACTAGAGTTAGGTGCTGATGACTATATATGTAAACCTTTTAGCCCGCGTGAAGTTGTTGCTCGAGTTAAAGCCGTTTTAAGAAGAACCCAAACGATTCAATATGCTACTGAGATATTAAAACTTGATGAACATCGTTTTACCGTTGAATATCATAATCAAGAAGTAACACTAACCTCGGTAGAGTTTCAATTATTAAAACCTTTGGCTAACAAACCAGAAAGAATTTTTACCCGTGAACAGTTAATGCAAAACATGTATTCGGATCAACGCATTGTAAACAACCGTACAATTGACAGTCACATTAAAAAACTTCGCAAGAAGCTTGCTGATATTAGTGAAGGAAAAGACTGGATTCAATCCGTTTATGGCACGGGTTATCGCTTAATGTTGTAGCTTACTTGAAACTATAAGCTTTACAGTATTAATACCGTGCCTTAATTAACGGAACTTCTGCGTAATAAATACCCTTTTAATTTTGTTATATTAATGATACCAATTCTAAAATTTCCTCTTTTCTTGCACATTATTTGCTATTTCTATTGTTAACATTACTTTGAAAATTAGCGTTGAACAATAGCTTTACATAGTAATTTTGAACATGGTTATTCACAATAATAGTAACCATGCAGCAACAGGAGATCTTATGAATATATATATCAAGCAGGCAATAGTCGTTACATTATTAGTCTTAGCCTCAAGCCAAGTATTAGCAAAAAGTAATCAAAACAGTGAAGATAGACCATCTCGCCCTACTTTTGAATCAATAGACAGTAATAGTGATGGTGATATCGATTTTGACGAATTTTCATCTCATGAACTGCCGCATGGTGATCATCAAACTGTATTTGATGAAATGGATACTGACAATAATGGCGTAATCAGTAATGAAGAATTTACTAATCATAAACCACCAAGACCAAAAGGTCGTAAGGATAATTAATAATGATTAATAACATTGGCTCAAGCATGCAAATGCCACAACAAAGAACTGAGCAAAGTTTAACTGAAGAGCAACAAAGTATCCTCACCGAAACGTTATCGCAATATGACGCGGAAAATTTGAGCGAATCAGATGCCCTTAGTATTGTCGAGACTTTGTCACAAGCTGGCATTTCACCTAGTGCCGCAGTTGAAAAATCTATGTCTGATTTAGGTTTTGATGCAAAAAGTATTGGTGATTCAGCGAAAGTATCTGAAAGCGGTAGCAGACCACCGCCACCACCGAAACAAAGTACGGAAGAAATCACTTCAATGGTTGATTACTTAGCAGAGCTGATGGAAGAAAAGTTAGCGGCAAGTAACAGCAACGAATTAAGCGATGAAGATAAGGAATCTATCTTAACGCAAGTTTTTGAAAAATTTGATATTGAAGATGGTGAATCCATTATTAATACGACTGCATAAAATTTAATTAGCTTGTTTTATTTCGTGTTGTTCTGAAAAAAGCGTTGCCCTTATAAAGGCAACGCTTTTTTTAGTTTTGTCATACTATTGTAATATTCCTCATTTGTTGCACATTGTTTGCACCATCACTTAATAAAGTGTACTTCTCGTATGATTTTTTAAGAAGCTAACAAATGAAATCCTCATATCTCTTATCTTATACTTTATTACTCAGTAGTAGCTTGTTATTCGGCTGTGGTGGTTCAAGTAGTGAAGATGATTCCACTGAAAGTGACCCAACCGAAGTAACACAACCCTCAACTTCTTCAAGTTTGATTATCAATGAAATTGTTGCCAGCGCAGCAGATGGTGGTAACGACTGGATTGAACTTTATGCACTTGAAGGTCCTGTCGACTTATCAAGCTATAGCATTGTAGATGATAATGAAGAACACAATGCTCAGGCTTTGCCTGATATCACACTAGCACAAGGTGACTTTATTGTTATTCAAGCCATTGATGAAGCCGACACTCCACCTAGCGATGGATACTATGTAACTTTTAAACTGGGTAGTGATGATGCTGTCACCTTATTTAAAGATGATGTGCAAGTAGATCAACTAGACTGGGAAGAAGACGATGCACTCGAAGGCACTAGTTACGGATTATTCGTTGATGGTTCGGGTAGTGAGCAAACGTTATCACCAACCCCTGGAGAGGCTAATATAGAATACACTGCCACTGAAGTAGTTATTCGCGATGTAATACTTAACGAAGATGCACCACTACGTATTAATGAAGTTGTCGCTAATGATAGTGACGGAGGTTATGACTGGTTTGAGCTTTATGCTACTGGAGATACTGCTGTTTATTTAGGTGACTACACCATAGCAGATGAAAATGATGAATTATTTTCTCTGCCTGGCATAACACTCAATCCAGGAGAGTTTTATCAGATATATGCAACAAGTGATGAAGTCGAAAATAGCGAAACCGTTAACTTAAAATTAGGTTCAAGTGACCAATTAAGCTTGTATCAAGGAGACGATCTTGTTGACCAACTTAAATGGAGTAAAGGACAAGCATTAATTAATTATAGTTATGGTCGCTTCCCTGATGGCAGTGATGGTACTCAAACACTAACACCTTCACCTAGAACCAGTAATAGCACTGCACTTCATGGACCATTATTAATCAATGAGATTATGGCAAGTGATATTGATGGCGGTAATGATTGGTTTGAACTATATAACAATGGCAGTACAAATATTTCTTTAGCCGATTATCAAGTCCTTGATGAAAGTGATGACATTGATCCTGTAACTCTTCCTGATATTGTTTTAGCGCCTAATGAATATATTGTTATTTACGCAACAGATGAAGATCCTAATGATTATTACGTTCCTTTTAAACTAGGTAAAACAGACGAATTAAGTCTTATATTAAATGATGAAACCGTCGACTATATCGATTGGGACGATAGTGATGTTATTGCTGGCTTTAGTTATGGATTAAGTGATAGTTCAAGTACTAGCGAAACTAGTTGGGATAAAGACTTTTTAACGCCAACACCAGGCAGTGAAAATGAACTATCAACAGCATTTAATTCAAATATTGTTAATAATTTATACATTAATATCAGTACCGAAAATTGGCAGGATATTTTATATAACCCACTTGACGAAGAATATCATGAAACCAGTATTACCTTTAACGGTGTAACATTAGACAGTGTTGCTATTCGTACCAAAGGCGGCTCAAGTTTAAGCAGTGTTGCGCAATCAAGTAGTGATAGATATAGCTTTAAACTTGATATTAATGAATATGTTGACGGACAGAAATTCTTTGGTTTGAAAAAGTTTACCTTACAAAACTCTTTCAACGACCCTTCTTATATGCGTGAAGTGATTGCCTACGAATTACTGGATGAGATGGGTGTAGCAACACCAAAAAATTCTTATGTTAACTTCTACGTAAATGGTGAATTATTTGGCTTATATCTTATGGTTGAAGCGATTGACGGTGAATTTTTAGAAAACAACTTCGCCAACTCGAATGGTGACCTTTATAAGCCAGACGGGACTGGTAGCGATCTTATCTGGATAAATGATGATATTAACAGCTACAGTGATATTAATTTACAAACCAATGAAGATACCACTGACAACGGCGCCTTTATCAACTTTGTTGAACAAATGGATAATGGCTCTACTGACGTAATTGATACTGATAGTTTACTTAGATATATGTCGGTTAGCGTTGCCCTATCAAACCTCGATAGCTATCACGGTACTTTAGCGCATAACTACTACATTTATGAACAAGATGGCGTATTTAGTTTCCTACCTTGGGATTTCAATGAATCTTTTGGCACATTCTCAATGAACTGTAATGCAGATATGAGAGAGCTTTATATCGACGAGCCAACCAGTGGTGCTCTGGCTGATAGACCTATGATTGCTAATGTATTCGCCGATGATGACAGCTTAGCTATTTACCATGAATATTTATGGCAATTAATCGACGGGCCTTTATCGAGTGGTAATTTTAGTGCACGTGTCACAGAAATTGCGGACTTAATTCGTGAGCATGTAGCTAACGACCCAAGTGCTTTTTATGGTGAAGCTGCATTCGAGCAAAACCTTAATTCGACAGTGAGTAACTTCTTTGGCTTAACCGAGTTTGTCGACTACCGTGTAGAGAATATGACTAAGCAATTGCTAGGTGATCTTCCTTCAACCAATAATGGTAGTGGTTTTTGTAGTAGCTCAGCTGGTGGTCCACCGCGTTAAGGCTCAATAATAATTATAGTGACAGAAGTGAGCATCGCCATATAACGCTCAATTCTGTCTCTGTATTCCCATCTATCACTATTAATTTTGAGCGAGAAACCAATGGAAACTATGCAACCTAATTTTGATCATGGTAACAACAATGATTTTTTTCAAAACCCCGATTTACATCTAAAAAACAAAATAAATCTTGATGAAGAGAGCGTATTAGCAGATACAAAAATTTCGCCCCATCCATCGTTAGAAGAAGCATTAAGTTTATTTAACAGTCATGGACTTAATGACCTTGATGCGGCTAATTTAATGAATAGAGTGGATAGTAAATTTATTCTGCCATTAGCATTTTTACCTGATTTACTTATACAGTTAAAAAGCTCATATACCGTACTTGAAATAAACAGTAATCGAGTTTCTAGTTACCACAATCAGTATTTTGACACACCCAATATGTCACTGTACCACGATCACCATAATGGTAAATTAAACCGCTATAAAGTACGTCGTCGTCGTTATGTTGATACGAATACTGAATTTTTAGAAGTAAAACTAAAAAACAATAAAAAACGTACTATCAAAAGTCGAATTAAGCTTTCTGGTGAAGAAAATGAGTATGCTCGATGTGCGCAATTTATTGATAAAAAAATGCACATCAACGTTAATACCTTAGATATCAGCCAGCAAGGTGGTTACAAGCGTATTGCACTAGCCAACGAAGCACAGGCAGAACGACTAACGCTAGACTTTGAACTTTGGTATCAAGACCGTAGAGGAAATAACAACGTTAAACTTCCTGGTTTTTTTATTGCAGAGCTTAAACAGAATAAAAAGTCTAAACGTTCAACTTTTTATCAACTAATGAGCACCAATAATATTTTTCCTACTTCTTTTAGTAAGTACTGTATTGGCTGCGCATTGCTATACAACACGTCAATAAAATCGAATCAATTTAAAGCCATTTTGTCACATATAGAAAAACTTAACCGCATTGAGCAAACTTCATTTTTAAAGAGTAATTAGTATGACTGAATTAGACATCATTTTTATCACCCGTTTTTTCATAAACTTAGCGTCATTATTTCTATTATGTTACGCCTGTTATTATCGTGTTAACAAAAACTCAACCGTAGCAAGTTCCTTTGTTTTATTTGGTGTGGGTATTTTTGTGATCACTTACCTTCTGCATGGCGTTGATATGTCTATGGAGTTTTCTTTCGGACTATTTGCTGTTTTCACTATGCTCAGATACCGAACTGAATCTATTTCTATTAAAGAAATGACTTACTTGTTTTTAGTAACCGCGATTGCTTTATTAACATCGGTTGGTCAAATGAACTTAATGGATTTAATGACACTTAACATTGTGATTTGTCTCCTCGCTTTTGTAATGGACTCCAAACTATTTAGCAAAGGTTATCTAACACAAAGTATTTGTTATGAACGTATAGAAAATATAACGCCTGCAAATAGAAATATATTAATTAACGACTTAAGGATAAGAACGGGGTTACAAGTTGAAACTGTAGAAATTGAACATATCGACTTTCTGCGTGATACCGCTCAATTAATGGTGAGTTATAGCCCGCAGGCCCGCAATGCGGCTCATGCAGCTTCACAAACTCTAATTAAAACAAGCTAGAGGTAATACTATGAACCAGACTCCCTTACTTGCAAAATTAATAACATTTACATTATCTTGCTGTGTACTTAGCCCAATATTACAAGCAAAAAGTAATGATGTTGATATCAGTGGTTACGTTATGATTGATCATAATGATTTTGACGATTCCTTTTTAGAAAATGAGGGCGAGCCAACAAGCGAAACAGCTATTCGTCGCGCTCGACTTAGCTTTAAAAATAAAATTAATGATAATTGGAAAACAAAACTACAATTAGGGTTTTCCGATGACACAGCAGAGATTAAAGACGCGTATCTAAAATATAGCGGCTGGCAATGGGCGGATCTTACCTTAGGACAACAAAAAGAAGGCTTTGGCTTAGAAAAGTTAACCAGTTCACGTAACACCATGATGATGGAGCGCAGCTTAGTTACCGAAGCCCTTAGTCCTGGACGTTCTATCGGGGCCAATTTATCGGGTGATTTCTCATCGTTTACATGGCAACTTGGTTATTTTAGACCCGACGAAACTCAAAGTAGCTCAGCCGTAACAGGGAGATTGACTTGGCTTCCTTGGCAACAAGATAATAATCTGATTCACCTGGGTGTCGCATTTAGTGAGCGCGATCTTGATGGGAGTGAATATCGTATTAATGAACCCCTTGAAGTCAATTTTTCTGACTCTTTATTTGAGGGTACAGATCTATTAGCTGAAGATGTTTCTTTACAAGGAATAGAATTTCTATGGCAACAACATGGTTTTACGACAACGGCAGAATGGCAGAAAGCCCGAGTAACTGATGTTAATTCACAAGAGTATGATTATGAAGGTGGCTACTTACAAGTAAGCTATCAATTGTCGGGTGACAACCGAGAATATAAAAAAGGTGAATTGGGTAGTGTTGTTACACCGGGCTGGGAATTAACGAGCAGATATAGTGAATTAGAATTAGTTAACGAAGCAGAGAAAGCACAAATTTATTCAGTCGGCGTAAACTATACCATGGACAAAAACCTTAAATTCATGGCTGACTATATAAAAACCAAGCAATTGAAAAACAGTACTGAATTTGACGCAGGGAATGCTATTACTTTAAGAGCACAATATACTTTCTAATTTCAAGTTCATTAATTACATAACGTTTTAACTAGTAGTGAATACTAGTTAAAACGCATTCAAATTGGTACAAATATAGCGTAGTTAGGTTTACTTATATGCTAACTTAACGGCGCAAGCAGCGAACTTAGAATATCATCAGTTAAACTCAGTTTGTTATCACTTACTTCTTCCGACAATAATGCTTTAGCTAACTCTGCTTTATTTTTTTGTATTTTTTGAATCTTTTCTTCAATTGAATTTTCAATAATATACTTGTAAACAAAAACAGGTTTATTTTGTCCAATACGATAAGCTCTATCTGTCGCTTGATTCTCTACCGCAGGGTTCCACCAAGGATCAAAATGTATAACCGTATCTGCCGCAGTTAAGTTTAAGCCAACACCACCTGCTCTTAAGCTAATTAAAAATACCGGTACTTCACCTGCTTGGAATTTATCAACAACTTCTTGTCTGTTTTTGGTTGATCCTGTTAACTTAACATAACCAATATCTTCTTTTATTAATTCATCTTCTATTAACGCCAGCATACTGGTGAACTGTGAAAAAATAAGTATCTTACGACCTTCAGCAATTTGCTCAGGCAGTGTTTCCATTAAGTAATCAAGCTTAGCTGATTGATTAACCTTGTCAGCCCCTTTAAGAGACAACAATTTAGGATGATTACAAACTTGTCTTAGCTTTAATAAAGCGTCTAATACTTCAATTTGACTACGCTTTAAGCCTTTATCAGCAATAATATCTTTTAAACGACTATCCATTGCTAAACGTACCGACTCATAAAGTTCAGCTTGTTTGCCTTCAATACGTAAAGTCTGAATAATTTCTGTTTTCTTCGGTAATTCAGTTGCTATTTTGTCTTTAGTTCTACGTAAAATAAACGGCTTAATACGTTGATTTAATAACTGTTTACGCTCTTGTTCACCATGTTTCTCTATTGGCGTTCTAAAAAGCTTAGTAAACTGTTTTTGTCCGCCTAAAAATCCAGGCAGTAAAAAGTTAAATTGTGCCCAGAATTCGCCTAAATGATTTTCCATTGGCGTGCCTGTCAAACATAATTTATGTTTGGCTTTAAGCAACATAAACGCTTGATATAATTTAGTTTTGGTGTTTTTTATATAATGCGCTTCATCAAGAATTAGGTAATAAAATTGTTGTTCGCAATAATGTTCTAAATCTTTAGTTATTAAAGCGTAACTGGTTATAATAATATCAACCGATTGTTCAAGCCCTTCATCACCTTCAAGACAACCAAAGTGCTGTTTACGTTTTGTACCATGTAATATTTGATAAGAAAGCTCTGGTGTGAATTTCTCTATTTCATTTGCCCAGTTAAAAATAACACTTGTTGGCGCCACAATTAATACAGGTTTAGTCATTCGACCTTGCTGCTTTTCAATTAATAAGTGCGCCAAGGTTTGAATGGTTTTTCCTAGCCCCATATCATCGGCCAAAATACCATTTAATTGATACTCTCGCAAAAACTGCAACCAATTTAACCCTTGATGCTGATAAGCTCTTAACGTTGCATTTAAGCCTTCTGGTACGGTAACTGAATCAACTTGTTGAAAGTTTTTCAATTTATCAGCAAGTGCTCTTAACTTAGTTGTGCCTGTTGCTACCATTCCTTGATCATCTAACATTGATAAAGTTTGATGACTTTGAAAACGTGACAACTCCATAGTGCCGTCTTTGTTTAACGCATTAGGCATAAACAATTCAATAAATTGTTTTAAAATTGGTTGTACACTTTTATAGCGTAAAGCAACAAACTCACCATTTTCTAAATCAACATAAATTGGTGCATCAGGCTCTATTTGCAGTTCTTTTTCTTTAGCATCTGTTTCACTATCATCTATTTCCTGATTAAAAAGTGCGGATCTAGGCAACTGCTCAATCGCGCTAATCAAAATAGGAAATGCTGGCATTTTTTTGCCATCAATCGTTAAGTTTAGTCCTAATGAGAAAAAATCATGATCACCAGTTTCAATTACTTCTGCATCAAATACGCTATCGGTAGTTAGTGCTTTATAATGAAAATCGTCCGTAAAAGTTATATGCCACCCTAATTCTTTCAACAAGGGTAGTTTTTGATCTAAAAAGCGATGCCAAAAATAGCGACCTTGCATTAACATTAAAAATTCAGCTGGTTTTTCTTTTTTTAAAAAACCTTGGTGAGTATAAGCCTTACGCTTAGGCTGAGTTAAAAAATGCAAGGTATCTAGTTTATCAATAACCGATTGTTCAAAAGATAAATCACGATAAAGCTTGGTGTTATTGTCAGGGTCACTAACAGTAGCATCTTCATTATGCGGATTAACTAAATGGCCTTGATAAGAAAAATTAACTTTGACATAGCCCGACTGAGGCTCTGCTCTTGCAGGTGTAGAAAAATGTAAATACACCTCAGGCTTTGTTAATTCTTGTGAAAATTGTGTTTTAGGCTTAGGTAAACGCTGAACAGCATCTCCCAAAGACATGGATAATTTATTCATTACCCAAGGTAATTTATCTTCTTCAAAAATAGGAGAATTAAGTAAATCAGCTTCAAAATCACATTGCGTATTGGTTTTAATTTCTCCAAAGCAATTATGTTCTTCATCGTAATAGCACAGTGGTTGTGCTTTAATAATATGTATACTCGTTGAAGGCTCTTTTAAAACCAGTTGTAGAGTATGTAAGCTGTTATCTAGTGATAACCATTGCCAGTTTGCCTCTAACGGCTCACCTAAAGTAATCGCTTGATCTAAGTCATAATTGGCATGCCAAAAACAACGATTGGTGTTAATAATACGTTCAAACAAATCAAAATATTTAATATTTTCACCAAATTGATTCGTTCGCATCAGTTCAGTAAGAATAGCAACATCATCATTATTTGCATAAGAACTATTAATGAGAGAGGTTGTAGAATATTCACTAATAAGTGATTTGCTCCAGCCACCACTTTTCTTTGGCCGCGTAGACTTAACTTCTAAGGTAAGGTAGTCGTCTTCGTTATAACTGTTTGGTTGTAAGAAATAGACGAGTGATTTTTGTTGGCTATTAGACTGATAACGACTCGGTTGTGCTTGAAAACGATTAATCCATTTTTCAATAACTTTCTCAGAAGAAGCGGTACTACTCTCATCAAAGTTCTGCAGAATGAAACACTGGGCTAATGCCGCGCCATGTTTACAATCGCGGCCAATATAACAATCACAATAACTGGCAATAACACCCGACTTATTATTAAAAATTAAACGTGTTAAATAACTGTCCTGACGAGAACGTTCACTAAAAACGACACCTCGAATAGTTTCTCCATCAAGGGCGCAAGTTTTAACACCTTTGTTTTGAAAAATCCTTGTTCCTTTTTTCCACTCATTCAGGGTAAAATTTTGTTCAAGTAATTCAGGTGTAAATGTATTGTTAGTCATAAATTTTTATTATTAACTCTTCGACTTAGCCACACTTATAGAAAAGTGTCTTTGAAATATGATGTTAATTTTCCATGTGATATATCATGGTAGCACTAAAGCCTTAGAAGCATCTAGTCCCCCATTATCATACATGTTGTATTGTTATTCAGTATAATTATCGGTTAAGTGGCCAATTATTTACCACTTGCCAATCAAACGCTACTCAAAAAAAAATAAGTCAATTAAAAACATATGGTTACAATTTTTACATATAAATACCATCACAAAAGTAAGCATTACTATGTAAATATTTATGCCGACAAAACGATCAACCTAATGTAAAAATCGTCTATTAATACTGATTACTTTAAAGTATATACACTATTTAATTGCTTATAATAATGATAATAGTTACCATTTACACAATTATTACCAGTGATTTTGTTCTTTAAGGCGTTGTGATGTTTACAAGAAAAAAAATATTAGTTTGTTTATCCCTGTCTACTTTTATCATTTCAGATAATTTATCCGCTGCAACAAATGAAAAAATTGAGACAATTGAAGTTGTTGGCCGAGCGCAGCAGTTTTACCTAGAAACTGAAAGTAAAATTGGTACTAAAACTGACTTATCTTTACTTGAATTACCGCAATCAGCACAGGTATTAACTGAACAACTTATTATTGACCAAGCTGCACGAGATATTACCGATCTTTATCGTTCTATTGCTGGTGTGAGTGAATTTAGCTACTCAGGTGTAACTTTCCGTGGATTTCGTGATGATGCTAATGTGTTTTACGATGGCGTTAGAGGCGACCCTTATTCAGGTTTTGGTGTACCACAACTTTTCAATGTTAATCGTGTAGAAGTGCTTAAAGGTCCTGCCTCAGCACTGTACGGTGGCGGTGAACCCGGTGGTATGATTAATTACGTCACTAAAAAACCAAGTTTCAATGATAAGCGTATAGTAAAGCTTACCCTTGGTGATAACGCTACACGCGGTGCATCATTAGACTTAACCGGTGGATTGTCGGAAGATGTTGCTTACCGATTAGGTGGGTTTTACGAGCAAGAAGATAGCTTTAGAAATAATGCTGACGCTAAAAACACCGAAATAGTCGGTGGTTTAACCTTTAACCTTGCCGATGCAACGACATTAACAACCAGTGTTGACTGGATTAAACAAGACTTAGGCGGTAATCGCTTACGTGGTGTACCTACCGATGATCAAGGTAATTTCCTTGTTGATCCATCGTATAACGCTAACGAAAAATTCGACTACCAAAATATGGAAGCCTTAGTGTTACAAGCAAACTTAAATCATTATTTTACTGATGATTTTTATGTTGATACAACATTTCGTTATTTAGATAACGAACGTGACCAAGCATATCATGAGTCTCGTGAATGGGTAGATGTAAACGGTGATGGTGAAGCAAATATTGACGACCAAACAATTAAACGTGAATACCGTAAACAATACCGTGCCAATAAAGAAAGCAGCTTAACGACAGATTTTGTTTATTTGCTTGATACAGACAGCATAGATCATCAGTTATTATTCGGGGCAGATATTCATCACGTTGACACAGAATATGACTATTTACGTGCTCGATACGAAGCGGATGGCGTAGAAAATCTTAATATTTTCACACTAAATTATGGCTTAACAGACCCTTCAACATACAACTTAACAGATCAAGGTGGCGACGGTGTCAATACTGATCGTTATGGTATCTATGTACAAGATGTGATGAAATTTAATGAACAATGGACATTTATAGCAGGTCTTCGTTACGACAATTTTAAAGAATATAATCAAGCCACAGGTTATAGCTACTCTGACCATGGTGTAACACCACGCGTTGCGTTAACGTATCAACCACAAGAAAACTTATCTGTTTATATCAACTACTCTGAGAGTTTCAATCCTGTATCTTCAAGCGATCAAGAAGGCGTTGCTAGTGAAGGGTTACTAGAGCCAGAAACAGGTAAACAAACAGAAATTGGTATAAAAAATTCGTGGTTCGACGGAAAAATGATGAGTACTTTCGCTATTTATCGCATTAATAAGCAAAATGTAGTGATGTCAAATCCAGATGAAAATGCCGGTGATAGCGGAATTCCTGAATTACTTAATGTTGGAGAAGTAGAAAGTAACGGATTTGAATCCACCTTAGTCGGTGATATTAATGACAATATCACGATTACAGCTAACTATGCATACAACGACACTTCGGTTATTAAAGGTGTCACTGGCGATACAATTACTAATGCCTTTGGTGATGGAAGCAAATTTACTAACGCACCTAAGCATCAAGCAGGATTATGGACTCGATATGCAATAAGCACTATTGATTCATCAATTGCCTTTGGTGTAAATTATGTTAGTAAACAATATAGTTTAGATGGGCAAACGGTTAAACCTTTTACCGTGTTTGATATGAGTTGGACAACAAGATGGGACGATTTACTGCTAAGCATTAATATCGATAACCTACTAGATAAAGAATATGCTGTTAGCGGTTTCAGTCAGCGTAATGGCCACTTTCCTGGAAGTCCGCGCAGTGTTATCGGCCAATTAACTTACCAATTTTAATCCCTTAAGGAAATGACGCTTAAATTTATTTAAACTCACCCTTCTATTTTATGACACAAAAAAATTGGTTTTCGCTACATCACTGGGCAGGCTTTCATTTAAGTCTGCTGCTTTCTTTTGTGTTAGTAACCGGAACATTCGCAACCATTTCAACTGATTTAGATTGGTTAACTAACTCCGCTATTAGAGCTGAACACCAAGTAACCGATGACCAAAAATTAAATTGGCCAGCATTATTAACGCGAGTTAATTATCACTTCCCTGAAACCAAAATAGACAGTATTAATAGGCCTCAATTACCATGGCATAATATTGAAGTGATCGCGCGTGATATTGAAGGTGAACGATTTAGAATTTATCTCGATGCATTTGATCATCGCATTACAGGTGAAGGTCTATGGCTTAATTGGCAACGCTTTTTTCGACAGGTACACCGACATTTAATGCTACCGACCCAATGGGGGATTACTATTGTTGGTCTACTAGGCCTAGCAATGCTATTACTATTCATTACTTCATTTTATATATATCGACATTGGTGGCGATATTTCTTTGCATTTGGTCGTATAAAATCAAGCTTCAATGCAAGTAAAACATTAGCACCTGCCACAACACCACGAAAAGAAGCCAGTACAAAACGCCTATTTTGGGCTGAATTACATAAACTTATTGGTTTGTGGAGTTTATGGCTTGTGTTGATCATTAGCCTCACTGGTACTTGGTACTTAGCTGAAAAATGGGGGGCTAACGCTAGTTATCCAACCATAGAAAATAGTGTAACAACAGTTTCATCAACTGATATAACGTCATCATCAACAACAGCATTATCAAAGGCTGTTGAATATCTATCAACGCATAATCCTCACTATATTATTAACCAAATACGTTTTACTCCTGATCAACAACGGATTGAAATTGACGGACAAGAACATGCTTTATTAGTAAGAGATCGTGCTAATAAAAAAGTATTTGATAGCCTTAGTGGTGAGTACATTGGTGGCCGAGAAGGCGATAAGTTAAATTGGCACCTTCGAATATCTGAAGCCGCAGACCCACTACATTTTGGTACATTTTCAAGTTGGATATACCGGTATGTTTGGTTTGTCTTTGGTCTTGCCTTAAGCTTTCTTAGCTTTAGTGGCATTTATATGTACTTCTTACGATTAAGACAAACCGGAAAATTGAAAAACGTAGAAGAAACGAGTGCTTTGCGCATTTTATGGCTTAAAACTCACTGGGTAAAATGGCCTTCTATTACTTTACTGATTATTTGTACTGCTCTCGTTTTTATCGACTTTGTTATTCGCTAAACGTATAAAATTCTAGTTTATCCATATATCTTGAAACTGAGGAATAATTAACTGATTTTTGAACTCAACTCAGTGTACTATCCCAGACATTAATCATATCATAAACAGTCTATTCATTGACTCATCTGATGGCTATTCAGAACCTAAATCGGTCAAAAATAATGGCTATACTTACCTAAAGTTAAGTCGGCTAGGATACGAATATAGTCCTTTCAGTCTGAATAAGTCTATAATTAGGGTGTTCAGATCATGTGCCTATTTCATACGAATATTGATACGATATCATTTCGATGGTTACCGCTTTACTTTCGATGTCATAGGGACGCCTTAGCTTAAAAACGAATACTCAGGGCTTGCCCATAAACGCTATCTATATCGCTTTCGAAAAGCTTTGGCATACATGCTGACAATAACAATTGGAGGTAATTATGACTAAGTTTTCAGTTTATATTGGTATTGATTGGGCAAATGATAAGCACGATGTATGTGTTCAAGTGGCTAATTCAAGTACACGAAAGTTTGAAGTAATTAAGCACTCACCTAAGTCGATCAACGAATGGATAAGCAGTCTTCATAAGCAATACAAAGGACAAATAGCTGTTGCTATTGAACTATCCAAAGGGCCTATAGTTTACGCACTTCAAAAGTTTGATTTTGTCACTATTCATCCCGTTAACACTTCAATGTTAGCTCAATACCGTAAAGCTTTTTCACCCAGCGGTGCAAAAGACGACCCAACGGACGCCGAGCTTGCTTTAGATTTAATGCTGAGATATCCCAATAAAATTAAAGCATTAAAAATGGAAAGTGAATCGGTTAGGAAGTTGACGTATCTAGTCGAACAGCGTCGTAAGTTAGTTGAAGACAAAAGGCGGTTTAGCAACCGATTAATCATTACACTTAAAGAATATTACCCTCATTTACTCGATTGGTTTTCACATCGAGGGTCTGGGATGTTTTGTGATTTCATTACACGTTGGCCCAACCTACAAAAACTTAAAAGAGCTAGAGCTGATACATTGAAAAAGTTCTTTGGTTCATACCCAGGACGCACTGCGGCATATAGCGTTAAGCGTATTCAGTCTATTAGTGAAGCAGAGCCACTCACGCTCGATAACGCAGTCATCGAGTCGCACCAACTGCTTGCAGTTGCATTAGCTAATCAAATGCTTGTTGCTGTGAAGGTTATTAAGGTCTTTGATAAAGAAATTAGTGAGTTGTTTAATGCTGTGCCTGATGCAGAGCTTTACAACTCATTGCCGGGTACTGGCCCATGTTTAGCACCTAGGCTATTAGTGGCTATTGGGGAAAACCGTAGTCGATTCAATAGCGCATCGGAAATTCAAATGTATGCAGGGATAGCGCCCGTAACGGTGCGTAGTGGTCAAAAGAGCTGGATCCATTGGCGATATCAGTGTAGTAAATTTACTCGCCAATCATTTATAGAGTGGGCGGCTAAAAGCATAAGGCAATCTTATTGGGCGGAAATTTATTATCAGCAGCAAAGGGAAAAAGGTAATACCCACCAGGCAGCTGTGCGTTCGTTAGCATTTAAGTGGATACGGATCGTATATCGTTGCTGGAAAACTAAAGAGCCATACAATGAAGCTAAGTATTTAAAAGCATTGAGCGACAGGAATTCCCCATTACTTTTTAAAGAAAAAGCTTGTTAAAGGTCTCAGGGCGTAGAGCAGACGTTAGATAAAATACTTAATTCACTGTTTTATCTTTGTAAAGTCAGTCAAAGATTTAATCTCGTCGTTGACCAACAACCAATACCCACGCGTAATTCTCGCCTAGATAATTATTTGTACCATTTTGGTGAACTCTTCATATTAGTTATAGGGACAATGTTTTGCTTAACACTGCATGAATTATTAGTTTGTTATCCTGATTGCTTTATATATTACTACTGAGCAAACTTATATTATAAGCGACTTATTGATTTACTTTAAATAGCTTAATATAATCTTCAACCTATTATTAAGCATAACGTCAAAGGAGGGTGTTATTATGTTGAAGGATCAATCGTATCGTAAATTACTTTCTCCTATCAGCTTATTTATTCTGTGTTTAACCCTTATAGCTCTATTTATTTACTCTATGGAGAGTCAAGCCATGTTTGGTTTTTTTAAACGTCATACGGTAGAAATGTCCCCAGAAGTACGTGGTCGTATTACCGACGGTGGTAAACCTATCGTGGGGATGCAAGTCGCACGCAGCCTTTCGTATGAAGGGTATGAAAAAGGAAAAGAACAATTAGAGCATACTTTTACCAATGAAAATGGTGAGTTTTCTTTTAAGCCTATGATAATAAAATCTCGTATGCCCGGTGATTTGTTTGGTCAGAATATGTTAGTTAAACAATCGGTTTATGTTGAGCGTGGTGAGGATTTATATTCATTATGGTTCACTCGAAAACCTTGGGATCCAATACAGCCGATGTCTGATTTATTGTTACAACTTAATGCTGACTTACAAAATAAAGAAGTACAGCATCAAATAGATACAACAGATTTCGGTGGAATGCCTTCTCAAGGAGTCATATCTATTTGCTACTGGCAAAGCGAGTTAATTTCGACCTATTACAATAATGAATTAATTACCTCATACGCTGAAGTTAATTAAAGCAAAATTATTACTTTTTATAAATACATAACGTAAGGAAACATTATGACAGCAATATCACCACGAGTGGCTTCTGATCTAGCTTTAGTATCATACAGTATAAAAGGTCCTCTAAATAAAAGTGATAAATTAATACTTAACCCTGAAACAAAAAGCAATTTTAAATTTAACCTATCTAAAAATGTTCATAAAGGCACTTCGGGCGGCTTTTTTTGGCGTCAAGAAACAGGTTTTGCTTTAATTGGCCAAGGACATAGCACACTACACAAACAAGATCATGTTGTTGCTTTTCGAGGAACCGACTCTTTAGCGGATGCACTGACAGATGTTACTTGTCATAGTACTAATAGCGATAATAGTCAGGCAGTACATACGGGATTTCAACGCAGTTTTGCCTCGTTAAGACCTTCTCTTTATGACTACTTTAATCAACCCGAAGTCAGAAAGCAGCAAGGCATTGTACATTGTGTGGGGCATAGTTTAGGTGGCGGTTTAGCAACATTGGCCGCAGACTGGATAAAAACAGAATTTAAGAAAACAGTTTATTTATACACTTTTGGCGCGCCGCGCGTAGGCAAAAAAGACTTTGTCATACACCACAGTGCTCGTGTTGATAAAATGTTTAGATGTGTACACGGAGCCGATCCCGTACCTAAAGTACCGCTGTGGCCGTTTTATCATGCGCCATTAAATGGTAATGAATATGTATTGTCTCGCGCTCAAGGTATCGACACTTCAGCTCATTCAATGATAAAAGGACCTGCATATATTAAAACGGCGAACCACAGTAGTTGGGATGGCTTATACCGCCAATCTGCAACTTCGGTTAGCCAACGGGTAGTACTCAATTATAACAACCGTTTGCATACTACATACTCTACTCATTGGGCTGATAAAATAGCCGCAGCGGTAATGATAGACGGTGGCGCTACCGGTATTATTGCCAGCCTACAAGTTGCTGGTACCGCTATTGGCACTGTTTACGATGTTATGGCGCGCACTCTCGCGGATATTGCAAAAATAAAAACAGAGCAAACAGAGCCATTAAGAGGGTTGCTTGCGTGCATGTTAGCTTTTGCAGGCAAAGGTGTCAGTATACCTATTGAGTTCACCGAAAAATTTATTCGATGGGTGTTTAGTGTCACTATCGGCCGTTTACAAAAAGCAGCAAGACAAGCAATCAAGCAGAATTAACAGGAGGCTCTATCAAAATAAGGTTATCAAGGACATGGGCACAAAGCCTCTTTTAGGTCATGTGTTACTATTTTCAGGTGAATATGGCTCGATTCCAATTGTACTTATAAATTTATTCGGTGAGTATTTGATATCACGTTAGGTCGATTAACTAAAACCGCTAAAATGGTACTAAAAGCAACATAGTGTTCATTTGGATAATTGCATAAAAAACCGCCAATAACATATTTTATCGACGGTTTTTTAATTTTATTTTTTCCCTTTTTAGGCTCAATGAACTGACGTTAGTAACTCAAAAGCTAAGGTCAGCTGTTGTTTAGGTTTGTTAGATACCAGTCGCGACAAAACACCATAAGATCCACAAGCTTCACTCCTCAGACGGGTGTATAACAAACTCCAGAGAACGAAACCGCGTGACACAAACACTTACTATGGGGATTGCTATATCGTGGTTGAGGGTTTTATTGGGTAATTTTGAATTAACGCTTGATGTTGCTTGGTTTTAGTTGGCATAAGCGACTTATTAACGAGTAAAAACTCAATGAAGTATAGCGCCATATTCGCTATTGTGGTGTTTTTGGCAAAGCGATCCCTTATCAACATTCGATAATATTAACACTTATTTCTATTTGCTAATTTACACGCTTGATTGGTGGTGCGCGAGGCTTCAACTGACAAAGTAGAATCTCACTAATAATCATTGGCCCACTACATTTTGGGCAGGTAAATACAATACCTTTTGCAGGTGGAAGTGATTTACCCTCAACTAATTCCCTTGTGGTTACTTCCGGCACTTTTACATTGAGTAGGCCCTTAATTTTAGTTAAATTCTTCTTACAAGTCGTATTTGCAATCAAGCCATAATGTCTAATACGTTGAAACCCTGAAGGTAAAGCATGTAATAAAAAGCGCCGTATAAATTCACCATGGCTTAATGTCATCGTTCGGTATCGCTTTGACGCTTTAGCACGATAGTTTTTACAACGAAACGTGACATCCTTTTCATCACTTTTAACCAAGCGACTATTGGATATGGCTACGCGGTGTGTATAACGAGCAAGGTAAGCGAAAACAGCTTTAGGCCCTGCAAAAGGTCTTTTAGCATAAACGACCCATTCCTTTTTTCGTAATGGCGTAAGCCATTGCGTAAACGACACTTCATCTTCAAGCTGCTTACTTTTACCAAAGAATACCAGTTGGTTTTGTTGATAAGCTTGCGCTAATTTCTCAAGATATAGTCGACGAAACAATCGAGATAACACACGAACAGGCAGGAAGAAGCCTGATTTACTCGATACCCATTTCTCCCCATCAAGAGACAAACCACCGCCTGGTACAATACCATGCACATGTGGATGATGAGTCATCGCAGATCCCCATGTATGTAGGACAAAAGTAACCCCTAATTTAGCGCCGAGTCGCTTTTCATCAGCGCCTATCGTTAGAAGCGTTTGTGCAGCAGTTTTCAGTAATAAACCATACATTATCGACTTGTTGTAGTAGGCTATGTCTGCGATTTCTTTTGGTAAGGTAAAAACCAAATGATAATAATCGACAGGTAGTAGTTGCGCTTGTCTCGCTTCAAGCCATCTTTTTGCTGAGCTTGCTTGGCATTTTGGGCAATGTCTATTACGACATGAGTTATAAGAAATATGCGTCTTATGACATGATTGGCAATAAAGTTGATGGCCACCTAACACCTCTGTTCGACAATTTTCAATGGCTGACATGATTTTCAATTGACTGAGGTTAATATGTCCTTGATTGTGTTCACGCCATTGTTGACCATGATGTCGAAATATATCAGATATTTCTAATTGAGGACGAGTCATGGTGAATACTCACGACTTGTCCTTATCTTTTGTCTTATCCTTGTTTTCTAAAGCATCAAGTGGACTGATAACTTCGCGTAATAAGCTTGTTGCGACCTGAGCATATAAAGCCGTGGTACCTAATTTAGCATGCCCAAGCAATACCTGTATGACACGTATATCAACATGCGCTTCAAGTAAATGTGTCGCAAAGCTGTGACGTCAGGTATGCATCGATACCCTTTTATTAATACCAGCATTATTGGCTGTAGCTGTACAAACTCTAGAAAGCTGACGACTCGTCATATGATTAATTGGATTAAGTCCTGGGAACAACCAACCTTCACGGTGCATTTGCCCATGTTTATTAGCAAACAACCACCATTGTCGTAAATGCGCGAGTAGCGCAGGAGATAACATAGCGTATCTATCTCGGCTTCCTTTACCTTGTTCAACGCGAAGCACCATACGCTCACTGTCTATATCTGAGACTTTAAGCGAAACAACTTCGCTAACGCGAAGCCCCGCACCATAAGCAACAGAAAATGCAGCATGGTATTTGGGGTGAGCAGCGCTTGCAAGAAACAGCTTTATCTCTTCTAGACTTAAAATAATAGGTAACTTACGTGCGACCGAAACAGTGGTTAATTTGGTGAGTAGCTGTGGTTTATCTAACGTAACATTATATAAAAACCTTAAACCAGAAAGGGTGCTATTAATCGTTGGTCCTGTTGCGCCGTCTTTAACTAAAAACAATTGGAACTCGCGTAAATTGTCACGGGTAGCATGTTCAGGTGAATGTTTGTGTTTTCACAAAAACGATTTAGTGCTCGGACATAATCTATTTGTGTTTTAGCTGTAAGATTACGGATAACCATGTCTTCAGTGAAACGTTGGCTCAGCTCAGGATTAAAATAAGTAGAAAAAATCATGTTAAAACCCCTCGTTAATTGAGACGAAATGCCTCAATACTAAGAGTAGAAAAGAATATGAAAATTAGAAGGTAATACAGAGCTAGCCAAGTACGCCATTACCGCGGAGCGGTTTAGTTCTTTGGCTAATATTTGTCGTAATGGGCAGCTAATGCCGAATGTCCACTTTGTCGACTTACCATCCTCAAACTCTCAAATCAGCTTTATAAAGTGTTAACAATTAAACCTGATCATATTTGATCAATTTATTAGCGACTAGCTTTTTTAAGTGTGAATCATTGTTAAACCTGACACAAACATCCATAAAGAAAGCCTCGATTATCGAGGCTTTCTTAGAAATATAGAACTAAATTAAACTGAAAAAAAATTATTCAATATTTGCTATCTGCTCTCGCATTTGTTCAATTAATACTTTTAACTCAACTGCACTAGCAGTAATGTCGGTATTAATCGATTTTGAGCCAAGGGTATTCGCTTCACGATTAAATTCTTGCATCATGAAGTCTAAACGACGGCCTTGAGCGCCACCCTTCTCTAATATTTTTTTAGTTTCGCCAACATGACTATTTAAGCGGTCAAGTTCTTCGGCAACATCCATTTTTTGAGCAAGTAAAACTAACTCTTGTTCAACGCGCCCTGAATCGAGATCAATCTTCGCATCAGTAAATTTTTCAATAATACGATTACGCTGCCAAGCAATAATTTCAGGCATAAAGTTTTGTACTTTATTAGCTTCTGTGGTTATTGCATCTAAACGTTGAGCTATCATACCTTTAAGGTTTTCACCTTCACTAGCACGTGCGGCAATAAAATCTTTAAGGGCTTGATCAAAAGCGGCAAGTAATTCAGCCTGAATAGCAGACATATCAGATTCAGGGGCTTCCATAACGCCTGGCCAACGCATTACTTCAAATGGGTTTACTTGGCTGTTAAGTGTTTGCTCATTAATCCAATTGGCATGTTGTAAAAGTTGTAGCGCAAGGTTTTCATTTAATGCTAATTCACTTTTATTAGCTACATTGGCATTAAAACGTAAATTACATTCAACTTTACCGCGATTAAGTTGTTTACGAAAACGTTCGCGTAACACAGGTTCTATACCGCGAAACTGTTCAGGTAAACGAAAATAGGTTTCTAAAAAGCGTTGATTAACTGAGCGAATTTCCCAAACGGCGTTTCCCCAATCACCTTTAACTTCTACACGAGAGAAAGCAGTCATGCTGTAAATCATAGTTAACCCTTGTTCATATTGTTACAAATAAAGGTAAATTATGCCTGAGCTTGTTTAATCTAGCTAGAGCTTCACTTAGTTAAGCTTATTATTAAAATCACAATAATACCAATCTCACTAGCTATCTGATCATTTCTACTTGCTAAAATCACCAACTACATCGTTATTTATTTAATAATTAGAACAACTAGTTATTGAAATAAATGCCTTGTATTAGGCAATTTTTTCTACGTATAAAATTGTTCACCTAATTAATGAAACTGGTATAAGCTAAAGCCAACTAAAACAACTTTGATTTCAATAAATTACGACACTACAGCAAGTGATTGTAATATCGCTTGTTTTCAGAAGATATAATGTTGCATTCTGCATAATGTAACCTTATATCTATATTTATTATAAAAATTATATATATGTTATCTTTGTTATAACTTTAATTTTGATGATAATGATAATATCAATTAGTGTTTATTACTTAACCTCGACTCTATTTTGTAATTTTCCAAGTCAAATAGAGGTTACTTCTTTAGCCGTAAACTAATCATTAAGAGGACTCTATGCTAGAACCTATACAACAAAATGTACGCGACTTAGGTACCCTATTAGGTAAAACTATTGCTGTAGATCAAGGTCAGCAATGGCTACAAAGAATAGAAACTGTGCGTTTAGAAGGCAGAGAAATAGCTGCTGGCGATGTTGCTGCTATCGCTGCATTACAAGAGAAATTTGCTAATAGTGGTGAGAAAGAGCTGCTTATTTATGCTAGAGCTTTCAGTCAATTTTTAAATTTATTAAATGTAGCCGAACAGCAATACACTACAAGTGAAGAAGGTTTGAGTGAATTAGATCTTGCTCATCCACTTGAAGACCTTGAAAATCATATTACTAAAGTTAGCCCTGATGTAATCACAGCGGCACTGAAAAAATTAAAAATTGAGCTAGTACTAACGGCACATCCTACAGAAATTAACCGTAGAACCTTTATTCACAAATACAATCAAATCGGCCAAGCGTTAAATACGCCCGATAATGCATTATCTCCTCGCATTGAAGAGTTAATTGAACAAGCTTGGCACACTGATGAAATTAGACAACAACGCCCAAGTCCACTCGATGAATCCCGCTGGGGCTTAAATAATATTTCAGACAATTTTTGGTATGCTATTCCTCATTTTATGAGAGAGCTAGATGATTTTTCTTATAAAGTCACTGGCCAGCGTTTACCTGAAGAATATACACCGATCACTATGGCTAGTTGGATGGCAGGTGATCGTGACGGCAACCCTTTCGTTACCGCAAATTTAAGTAAAGAAGCCTTAATTAATGCTAGGTTAATGGCATGTACGTTATATTTACGCGATTTTGAAGCGCTCTATTTAGAGCTTTCCATGTCAAAAGCAACGACAGAATTAACGCAAGCAGATACCAATTCACGTGGTCCTTACCGACAACAAATAGTACCTGTAATTCAACTGTTAAAAACCTCTATTGAACAGTTGAAAGAGGGCTATACAGAAAGCGTATTATCAAACTCTGATCAATTACGCCAGCCATTACAAGCATGTCGTAATAGCTTACTAGCAGTAGGGCTAACCAATGTCGCCAATTCGTTAATACTTGATTTAATTCGTAAGGTAAATAGCTTTGGTATTTCGTTAGTTAAACTCGATATTAGACAACATAGTGAACGGCACGACAGTGCATTAGCTGAGGTAACAGAATTATTAAACCTTGGCAGTTACACCGACTGGGACGAAACCAAACGACGTGAGTTTTTACTCGCCGAACTTAAAAATCCACGCCCTTTATTACCAAAACATAATTGGACCGCAGACACACAAGAGGTATTTGATACTTATGCATTAATTGCCGAACAACCTGCAGAACTTTTTGGTATTTATATTATTTCAATGGCGAGTCAAGCTAGTGATGTTTTAGCGGTTAAATTATTACTTAAATCCTTAGGTGTACAATGGAATATGCCAATAGCGCCATTATTCGAAACACTTGATGATTTAGATAACGCACCACAAGTCATGGCAGAGCTATTAAGTATTGAAAGCTATCATAATACTTGTGATGGGCAACATAACGTAATGATTGGTTATAGTGATTCATCTAAAGATGCAGGCGTGCTTGCTGCAACTTGGGGTCAATATAAATGCCAAGAAAAACTCGTTGAGGTGTTTTTTGAGAAAAACATCGAGCTAAAATTATTTCATGGTCGCGGTGGTACAATTGGTCGTGGTGGTGGTCCAGCTCATGCAGCAATCGCATCACAACCTCCAGGTACATTAGATGGTGGATTACGTGTAACCGAGCAAGGCGAAACTATCAGACATAAATTTGGTACGCCAAACTTAGCTAACCGTAGTTTACATTTATACGCGTCAGCCATTTTAGAATGTTTAATTAATCCACCGCCAGTGCCAACACAAGCATGGCGAGATATTATGGAGACAATGTCTGAGACAAGCTGCCAAGCTTATCGTAAATATGTACAAGGTAATGACGACTTTGTTAAGTACTTCCGTCAAGCGACACCAGAGCAGGAGCTGTCGTCTTTACCGTTAGGGTCACGTCCAAGTAAACGTAAGTCAGATGGCGGAATTGAATCGTTGCGTGCTATCCCTTGGATTTTTGCTTGGAGTCAAAACCGCTTAGTTATTCCTAGCTGGCTTGGTTTAGGAACTGCGATTAAAGAGGCTTATCAAGACAACGAAGCTCTCATTAAAGAAATGTTACAACAATGGCCTTACTTCAACTCTCGTATTTCATTAACTGAAATGGTCTACTTTAAATCAGACAGTAAAATGTCTGCCTTATACGACAATTCTTTGGTCGATAATTCACTTAAATCTATGGGTGATGAATTACGTGAGCAACTTGTACAAGACAAGCGAACCGTCTTGGCTATATTGGGACAAAATGAAGCCTTAGAAAATGACCCTTGGAACAAGAACTCTTTTGAGCTTCGTCGTCCTTACTTAGCACCTTTGCACCTTTTACAAATTGAAGCCCTTAAGCGCTTAAGAGCACAACCTGAAAATACAGAAAACGAAAAAGTATTAATGGTGAGCATGGCGGGTATTGCTACAGGAATGCGTAATACAGGTTAAATTAAAATAGTTGCTTATTGGTAACCTATATTTTATCAAAAAGGGCATAGTGTTCACTATGCCCTTCTTTCAAAAAATTATAGATAATAATTAAGCTTAGCTTAATTAAGTTAAGTTAAGTTAAAGATTACAATAACAGCCCTTGGCATTATTCATAATTAAATTAGCATTAAAGCCTTTAACATAATTTTTTAGCACTATATCAACAATAGAGCTCCCTGCTGAGCATTCAAGACCTTTAGCATAAGGGCCTAAATAAATTAACTCTCCATACTCATCTAAAACTAATACTGCTGGCGTTGATGGAATAATATGACGTTGTTTATCTGAAAGTTCTATATTTCTTATTTCAAAACCATTCTCTATAGAATACTGATTAGTCGCTTTTTTATGATCTTCGCTATAAACAGCACAAGCGCAATCTTGACTGGTGAAATGTATGATAGTTTTCTTAGACAGCTTATTCTCTAATACTAAATCTGATTTTATTTTATTAACAATGCCCGCCGAATCTCCATTTAATCTGTTTTCTGGATCAAACAAGCTTAAGCTGTCATAGAGGAAATATTTGGCAGCAATCACAACAAAAATCAACCAAACAATAAAGACGATATATTGATATCGTCCCACATTATTATTTACTTGGCTCATTAAATTAGTAATTTATACAATTAAGAAAAGCGTTTCACACTATCATTCAGCACAAGAGCTGAGTGATTAATATGGTCTGATTCTTCTTTAAGTTGTTCTATACCTTTTACATCATCTAACGCAAGGTTTTTCATGTTCTCTGTATTCTGAGAAATACCATTAATCACGGAAGATTGTTCTTCAACTGAGGTAGCAACTAATGTGGCAATATCAGTTGAATTAGTAACCAAGGCAACAGCACTCAATATTTTTTCACTCGTCATTTCTGAGATTTTAATTATTGAATTTACCGCTTCAATACATTGGTGCATAGATTCTGTCGATGATTTAGAAGAGCGATTAAGTTTTATCAATGTATCGGTGATTTTATCGGTACTTTCCTTGGTTCGGTTAGCTAAAGCTCTAACTTCACCTGCAACTACAGCAAAACCTCTACCTTGCTCTCCTGCCCTAGCAGCTTCAATTGCTGCATTTAATGCCAATAAATTTGTTTGATCGGCAATACCAGTAATTTCATTCAATACAGTGGTAATCATTAAACTGGATTCTGCTAACGCTTCTATTTCGGTATTCGTTCGATTAAGTGATGAAGCAAGCTCATGATTATGTTGATTTATATTATTAATATTGCTGTTTGTTTCTTGCGTTAAGTCATTGACTTGATTCATTTGATCACTCAACTCTGCCGTTTCATTGGCAATTGAATTTATAGTGCCGACAATTTCGTCAATAGAAGAGGCTATCATGTCCGTTTCTTGCTTACGCGAAGCAGCAGATAGTGTTAATTCTGCTTGAGTTTTCAGTAAATTATTTGAATGGTCAACTAATTCACCGGTTTGATTTTTAACTTCAGTAATCACATTTTCGAGACGTGATAAAAGTTTATTAAAACTGCCTAATACTTTATTGCTTTTATCATTCGATCTAACGGATAAATCAATCGAGTCTTCGTGCGCGGTTAATTGTTCGGTTACTGTTGATAACTCTGTTCCAACAAAACTATCATCATATAAAGCTTTAGCAATAAACGCTGCAATAACAGCTTCGACTATCGCATAAACGGCATGAATAATAACGGTAGAAAACATCATCCTGTCTTGGTCAAAGATATATATAGGCATATTATTGCTTTGCATAAAATAAAATGAAAAATGATGAACAGCAATGACAATAATGGCTGAAATAAACACCCGCCAATCTCTAAAGATTACCAATATAGCCATTAAAATGAATATTTCGAAATGGACTTCGATCAAGCCGTTCAGTTGATGAATATGTAAAGCGGCATAGATCATCGCACCAATTGCTGCAGTATGTTTGGTTAATGTGGCTTCTGGCGCTGTTTTTATCAGCCACAAAACAATTAAAGTAGTAGGTAAACCTATAACAAGTGCTGCTAAGAAAGTATTGTAGACAAACGCTATCGCGAGTGATTCTAAAAAAAGAATTGAAAATAATGCTGTAAAAAGTTTACTTGTATTAGTCATAAATAATTACCTACTACCTACTCAAAAAATAAAAAATAAAAAATAAAAAATCATTTAATATAGTCAACTGTATAAATCCATATAAAACAAAGACCCAAATAGAACCTAATTAAAAATTTACGTTACTTTCAGTATAGAGTGTTTCTATAAAATGGAGAATACCTTCTTTTAAATAAAAAATTCTATTCTTGCCAATAAAATAAAAATACTTTATTCGGTTGTCGTAAATAACCCTTCGATTGCTATTAAAATTCAAGCCAATATATTTTCTTCGCTAATTAACTATGCCACTGCAAATAGCTTCAATAAGCAGGCCAAGTTTTCATTAACTATATTTCAAATTCGCCCTTGCTGCATTATAATAGCGACCTTAATAAATAGAATTTACACTTTAGGAATACAACATGCGCCCAAGCGGTAGAACATTAGGACAAATTCGTCCAGTAACTATAACTCGTCAATTCACTAGTCATGCAGAAGGTTCAGTATTAATTGAATTTGGCGATACCAAGGTTATTTGTACTGCCTCGGTTGAAGAAGGGGTACCGCGTTTTTTAAAGGGTAAAGGAAAAGGTTGGATTACCGCTGAATATGGTATGTTACCTCGCTCTACTCACACACGTATGCGCCGCGAAGCATCTACAGGTAAACAAAGTGGTCGCACGTTAGAGATTTCTCGCCTAATTGCCCGTGCTTTACGTGCTGCTGTAGATTTAAAAGCTTTAGGCGAAAATACAATTTCTGTTGACTGTGATGTTATTCAGGCCGACGGTGGCACTCGAACAGCTTCTATTACAGGTGCTTGTGTAGCACTTGTTGATGCGCTTAACTATATGCGCGCCAAAGATATTATTAAAACTAATCCACTTAAACATATGATTGCCGCTGTATCTGTTGGTATTTATAAAGGTGAGCCAGTATCTGATTTAGATTATGCTGAGGATTCAAATGCTGAAACCGATATGAATGTTGTTATGACTGACACAGGTAAGTTAATTGAAGTTCAAGGTACAGCTGAAGAAGAACCTTTTAGCTTTGAAGAAATGCAAGCGATGTTAAGTCTTGCTAAAAACAGTATTAATGAGTTATTTGAATTACAAAAAGCAGCTTTAATTTAAGGCGCTTGGTTAATTTAAATCACTGAATTCAAGCCACATGTCAGTAGGAAAGAATAAAATGAAAGATTATCAACGTGACTTTATTGAGTTTGCTTTAGAAAAACAAGTATTACGTTTTGGCGAATTTACTTTAAAGTCTGGCCGCACCAGCCCGTATTTTTTTAACGCAGGTTTATTTAAAACCGGTGGTGATTTAGCTCGTTTAGGACGTTTTTATGCTGCAGCATTAGTCGATGCTAAAATTGATTTTGATCTAGTATTTGGTCCCGCATATAAAGGTATTCCTATTGCTACAACAACGACTGTTGCATTGTTTGATCACCATAACGTAGATGTTCCTTATTGCTTTAACCGTAAAGAAGCAAAAACGCATGGCGAAGGTGGTTCATTAGTAGGTGCTGAGCTAAAGGGTAAAATAATGTTAGTTGATGATGTTATTACTGCAGGTACTGCTATTCGTGAATCTATGGAAATTATTAAAAGCCATAATGCTGAACTGTCGGGTGTATTAATTGCGCTTGATCGCCAAGAAAAAGGACAAGGTGAATTATCTGCTATTCAAGAAGTTGAACGTGACTTTGGCACGCAGGTTATTTCAATTGTAACGTTGGCCGATGTAGTAACCTTCCTTGAAGAAAAGTTGGCAACTAACTCGGAACATGCTCAAAACACTAAGTCTGAGCTAACAGCTAGCTTGGCTAGTATTACTCAATATCGCCAAGCTTACGGTATTTGATTTTTTAGCCATTTAGTAAAAAAAAAAGCCTACACATCTGTAGGCTTTTTATATTTTAATGAGCGGGGTTCTTAACGACTTACCAACAATAGCTACATACAGAGTTAACGGTGTAATTACGCTGTAAGTTCAAAGTTGTATGTTGGAGCCTTTTCATAGGCTTTTGTTATATTGGAATAAAAGCTTTCTATTCTTAATGAACGCTGAGTAATAACGTCAGATTGACTATTTGACGATGAAGTTTCTATTACCGCAGTGTTATCACTTTCTTTAGTATTACTTGTTGTTTTCGCTGCGTCTTCTTCATTGGCTAACTTTACCAATAATTCTGATTGTGCTGTAAGTATTTGCTGCGTGGCAGCGCTTGCTACACTTCTATCTTGTGCTGAAGGACTCGCAGGGGCTAAAGCCGCTGAGTACACTTTTTGCATTTTAGTAATCGTTGCCCGAGGATCACCACTCACCGGCGCTACATCAACCGAGACTTCTCCCGATACCGCATACTTTTTACCATCAGGTCCTTGTTCGTAAGAATAGCTTGGTGAACCTGCAATAGAACCACCTACAGCAGCATGTGCAGCTTCATGCGTTCGAACTTCTTGATCTCTTGCCTTTAGCTCACTAATAACTCTTTCTTGTTCTAAGACTTGTTCGGGGGTTTGATCTTCATTACCATCAACCGAGTCTCCAACGTCTGATTTGGACGCATCTTGCGATTCAGTAGTTTGCTCGTTTGCTTGTTCTTGTTCTGTATGGCCCTGATCATTTTGCCCGGTAATACTTGAATTTGCTAACTCTGCTTGTTCTGTAATACTAGCAAAATCAATATCAGCATTATTTTGAGCGGGTGTTCTACCACGCTCTTTATCAGATGCGACCCCTTTCTCTGCTGATGACTGACTGGTCGCAGCTGGTTGGGTGATAACTTCACGTTGGTTATTTTCACGGCGCAAGCTTTCTGTGTGCGGATTAAGCACAGTTGGTATAGATAAATTTGGTACTTGCGGGGTAATGTTCATAATTAAATTATTCGAGACAGTTAATAATTTACAAGCAACTCAACGTTTAGTGAATATTTGTTAAGTTACGCGGTTACGTCAAGTAATGTTCCTAAGCTTTCATCTGCAGTTTTTATCACTTCAGTTGCAGACTTAGCTTGATATTCGGCAACTTTCAATTCAACTATTGATTGATTTAATTCAGGTACTTTATTCGCATTATTAAATGACTCACTACTGAATGTAGCAGTATTTTGACCATTCACTTCACTGATAGAAGAATCATGGGCTGCAGTGGTTTCAGCAACAATATCTACCGCTGCTTGATTTGCCATCTCAGTGGCTTTTTGAAAGCCTTGTAAACCAGAATTAAATGCTGATTGAATTTCCATTAAATCTACCTCTCTAGATCTTATAATAACCTTATTTACACTGACTAATTATTAACCAAAACACTAAAAAAGTAAAGTTAATTTGGTTTAACAAAATTAACTTCTAGCCGATTAATAAGCCAGTGAGTAAGTACTACTGTAAAATCATCAAGATGTGAAATAAATGGAGCATGAGAAGCCTGTTTAAAACGATGAAAGTCACTGGCAGGCGCCAGTTGTGCAACTTTATCAATGACAGCCTTAGGAACAAGACTATCCGCGTCACCATATAAACGAAGAAATGGTTGCGTTATGCTGCTTAGTTGCTGTCTATAATCACTACTTTCTAACAATATTAATGACTGCTCAAGTGTTGTTTTATTTGCCATATCATATTGAAAAACTAACTCACTAATTTTATTAATATCTTGGCGAATATGTGGACTTCCCATAGCTTGAATTTTTAAAAAGTTAGTAATAGTTTTCTGGATATCCACTTGTAATTGATGATGAAAACTATCAAGAACCTTTGCCTTAATACCTGGCCATATCAATTGTTTTTCTTCTTTTTCTTGACCTTTTTCTTCCAAAAAATAGGGAGAACTGGCAATCGTCACTAAACCGATTACTTTTTCCGGATAGTTTATTGCCATTTCAGTGGCAATTAATCCGCCTAAAGACCAACCTAAGTAAACGGCGGACTCTGTAACGGTATTGGCAATATACTGACAAATATTATCTATCGAATAAGGATTTATTTTTTTGTTAACATTATTACCAAAACCGGGCAAATCAATGGTTATTATATTAAAATCATTAAAAAAGCTATCAGGCAAACTATCTATAAAGGGTTGCCATACTGCTGAATTTAATCCCCAACCATGAAGGAGCACCAAAGAAATTTTTTTATGGCAAATTGAAGGTTGTGTCTTAGGAAAAATGGAAATATTGAGAGTTTCTGCCATGCTTATCCTTAGTAGAATTAATGAATGCGCTTTATTTTACAAAATGGAAACTAGCAATGGAATGGAAAAAAAGAGCACAAACACTCTATCAATATCTTTTATCCAAACTTGGTCAATGCGATTTATGTGGTAATTGCTTGCACGACTCAAGTCTCACCCAACAAACATTACTATGTTCATCGTGTCTTGCTGATTTACCACTTTTTGATCAAGCGATTATTCAAGGTGATTTACTTAATTGGCCAGCAATAAATAAAGGATTACCAAAAATAAATTTTGACCATTTAATTTGTCTTTCACCTTATTTACCTCCTTTCACTCATTGGTTACCCCAACTAAAATATCAAGGACGATTTGAACTTGCCACGCTATTAGCAAACTTACTTGCACAGCAATGGGAAAAACAAAAATTAACAGAGTTAATAGCACCTGTAGATCTCATTCTAAGCGTTCCTTTGCATATTAATAAGTGGCAGGTTCGTGGTTACAATCAAGCTCATTTACTTGCAAAACCTTTGGCCCAATCTTTACAATTACCTTACGATGAATTTGCCTTAATTCGCACTCAGAACAATACTAGCCAAGTTGGAAAAACCGGTAAAGAAAGGCGCAAGACTTTAGCCAATGCTTTTACATTAGCTAAAGAATTACCAGGTAATACCAAACATATTATTATAGTTGATGACGTGCTTACTACTGGCAGTACGGCCAATGAAATCAGCAAAATATTAAAACGCGTTGGTGTTAATGAAGTAACTATTGTAGCGGTTTGCTTGACCTTACCTAATACAAATAATTAATCCATGCTTACCTTGTTGGTGTATTAAACGCTTTAGCAAAAAATAAGCTATTCGCCAATAATTTTGCGCTGCCCAACCAATAACCACGAAAGGCTAATACATCAGCCGTAGCAATAACACGACCTTGCCCATAATTATGCGCAACAAGCGCTGAGTTATCCGCGATAAGATTAACTAAGTTATCATCTGTATAACCGCTTAGCAGTGGAGATTTATTATATTTTGCGACCGTAAGAAAAGGTTGCTGTCTTGAATTCATAATTAAAGTGCTATTTCTAAATAAGGGTAACTTCTTATCAGTATAGCCAAAAGCAAGAGGATGCGATGTATCAAGCTCTGTAGCAAAAATAGCACCAGCTATACGTTTTTTCGCACTAAGTTGTTCTTTGTCTTGATAAGTTAGTCCTTGGCTATTAAATAATTGATCAATCTCTTGTTTCCCTACAAAGTTAACAGATAATATATTTTGTTTAGCTAGCCATTGTGCGCCACTTTTTTGAGCAAAAACGACCCCCCCTTGTTTTAGCCATTTTTTCAATTGGCTAACATGACTATCTGAAAGAACTTTATAATCACCATTAACTAAAATTAAATGACTATAATTTGATAAATCAACCGTTGTTAAACGAGAATGCTCAATAATACTGACTGGAATTTGTAATGTTTCATCAAGGTAATAGCGAATTTCGCCTGCTTCGTATTGAGAGATACCGTTACCGCCTAACAATAGTACTTTCGGCTGTTCTAAAGTTTTAAATGAATTACTCCCAAAATCTATGCCTTGGCTAGTTAAACCGCTATTAATCGTTACTAACTCTATATTAGTTTCATTTGCTAGCTCAGCTAAGCTTTCACGCCAATTCGACGTTTGTTGAATCCCAGCAGGAATAATAATAGTACCACGTGAAAAAACTCTTTTTTTACCGTCAACTTGGCTGACAAATTCACTTGTTGCTACTTTAGTTTTTATCTTTTTATTTTGTAATTTATTTAATAACTTAGGTGCTAAAAAATGATGCCACTCAAATGCATACGCATAATCTGTATCATTAGTAGATGACTTGCTTACATGGAGAATATCATTTGAAGACCAAGGTTCTTTTTTCAGTGCTAAACCTCTAGTTTTATCGAGTGATTGAAAATCAATATTCATTGCTAGCGGCATAGTCCAGCCGGAAACATCATAAAAAGTATTATCTGGAAAATCAGTTTCTTGGGTAAATAAAGCTTGAATAACTCGATATTGGCTTTGTGCTATTGGTACATAATAACTTGTTTCTTTAGCATAATTTTTTTCTTTGTAATTAAAGTCTTCTGCTAGTTGATACACGTTAATTTGATGCTGTGTTAAATTACCTAGTAGAACATTTAAACGATAAGCATCTTGCGATTCGCTAAGTAAATAACCAGTAAACTTTTCTTTTTTAGCTTTTTTAATCGCTTGTTGATAAAAGTCTTGTCTATAGTCTTTAAGCACTTGACGGTTTTCCCATGCACCTTCAATAGTTGAAAGCGATGTTAAAACGTGATTTTGAATACCATACTCAAACGTTAACAACCCATTAATAGTATCTTGCTGCATACCTCGAGAGCTAGCTTGCTCAAATAAAATACCAATACCGGCATTAATATCAGGATAAGTTGAACCTTTCCCATAATAAAAATCATCAAAACTTTCTTCGCTGTAATATAAGCGTTGAGCCGAATCTAATGCTTTTGCATGAAATTTTGCGAGTGTTTGAGTTAGCGTCACGTTTTCTGTAGGTGTTAGAGGATGTGTTCTGCTTGCGATACCTGGTTGAAAAAAGTAACTGCTGTTAGCGCCCATTTCATGATAATCACCTAACACATGAGGTTGATATTGATGAAAATACTTCAGTCTGTGTTGACTTTCTTGTTGCGTTAACAACAACCAATCTCGGTTAAGATCAAACCAAAAATGATTAGTTCGGCCACTAACCCAACCTTGGTGATGTTCAATAGTTTCAGGATCACTATTACCTGCGGAGCTTCTATAAGTAGCCGCCCAATTAGCAAATCTATCCATTCCATCTGGGTTAATGCTCGGCTCTAATACAATGATCGTATTAGCTAGCATAGTTTCAATACTTTTTTCTTCACTAGCCGCTAAATAATAAGCCACGACCATAGCTGCATTGGCACCACTAATTTCATCGCCATGGACACTATATCCTAACCATATGACCAATGGTTCATTGTCATTATTTGATACTTGGGTTTGGTAAGGTACACGCCTTTTTTCCAGAAGTTCATCTAAATTAGCTAAATTTTCAGGGCTTGAAATAGTAACTAAAAATTGCTCACGTTGCTGTGGAGTTCTACCGATAGAAGTCATTTTTATACGCGTAGAATCTTGCGCTAGCGTATTAAAGTATTGCTTTAATTGATCATGTCTTATGTGACGTTCACCTATTTCGAAACCTAACGTTGTACTTGGTAAAGGGGTACTTGAATTAAATGTAGCTTGCTTTGGTAAATATTCTTGTACTGGTTGAGCGAAAGAAACCCACGAAGGGATAACTAAAATAAACAAGGTAAAAATACGATATAATGACATAATAACTTCCAATTTGATGAACCTAGCTAAAATAGCAAATAAAAGCATAAAAATCATTAGCGCATAGCAATATTGCAAAGTAAAATACCTATACTTGAGTAAAACGCTCAAGTATACTCAAGCTATTGAGTCCTCATTAGCATCAAATATGAGATGGCTTGATTATATTTCCTGTTTCAAACTGAAGAGCACAAGCGAGTTACGTATTATGATCACTATATCCCCTACCGCCCAAGAGCATTTTATTAAGCTATTATCCCAACAAGCAGAGGGGACACATATTCGTGTCTTTGTTGTTAATCCGGGAACCGCTAAGGCAGAATGCGGTGTATCATATTGCCCTGCTGATGCTGTAGAACCTGACGACATAAAACTGCCATTTGAGGGGTTTTCTGCCATGGTTGATGCTGACAGTAAAAGCTTTTTAGAAGAGGCTGAAATTGATTTTGTTACTGATCAAATGGGTTCTCAATTAACCCTTAAAGCACCTAATGCAAAATTACGTAAAGTTGCTGACGACGCACCTTTATTTGAACGTGTTCATTACTTTTTACAAGCTGAAGTTAATCCGCAATTAGCTGGACATGGTGGCGAATGTACTTTAGTTGAAATTACTGATGACGGCTATGCCGTATTACAATTTGGCGGTGGCTGTAATGGTTGTAGTCAAATAGATGTAACTGTAAAAGATGGTATTGAAGCTCAACTAATCGAAATGATGGGTGACGAAATTAAAGGCGTAAAAGATGCCACAGATCATGAACGTGGTGAACACTCTTACTATTAAATTAGTTTATGAATAATTTAATAGCTAAATTAGGTCAAAACCCAGCACGTAGTCTATCTATTTTTTTACGTGGACTTGGCCTTTTTAGCGTAGGTTTGTTATTTATTGCTATCGGTTATTATTACCACCACTTATGGCAGGTTGTCGGTCTTATCATTATCGCTTTGGGCTGTATAATAACTGCCTGGGGGTATTTAGGTATTTTTGCTAATCGATGGTTTAATATTCTAAATAAACGTAAAAATAAAGAATTTTATTAATGCTCCACCTTATTCAGAAATACTGGTGTCATATTACAATAACGCTAGTTATAGCTATTACCACATTGTCACTTTGGCCAGCATCTTACTTACCTAGCGTACCAGGTACTGATAAAGCACATCATTTTATTGCTTATGCTGCATTAGCTTTACCCGCAGCGTTAAGACACCCTAAATATTCTTTATATTTTGTTCTTAGCTTTATTACATTTAGCGGTGTAATTGAATTAATTCAGCCTTACGTTAACCGCTATGCTGAGTGGTTAGATTTATTAGCTAATACTATAGGGCTTACGTTTGGTTGGTTGTTAGCAAAAATAATACTATTTTTTACGCAAAAAAATGCTTAAGTAGTCTATTACTAGTCATTTCGGTAAAAAAACGGTATTTTAGGTTATCAGTGCGACAAGAGACACCTCATGAAACTTAATTTTATCACCTTATTGTTATTACTTTTTCACTCAACTAGCTTTGGTGCTGTTATTTTACAATACCATCATGTTAGTGAAACCACCCCTAAAAGTACCAGTATTACTCCCGCTCAGTTTAAGGTGCACTTAAAATACCTGCAAGAGCATAGTTTCAATGTTATTCCTTTATCGCAAATGATAGAGAAGATTAAAAGCCAACAACCGTTAAAAGATAAAACAGTAACCATTACATTTGATGATGCTTACCTTGATATCTTAACGAAAGCTAAACCATTACTTGATAAATTTAATTACCCTTACACTATTTTTGTTAACCCAAGTGTTATTACCCAAAGTTCATCTTCTTATCTCTCATGGGACCAACTTAAAGCCTTAGGTGATGAAGGAGTTATTATTGCCAATCACGGTTTTACTCACGATTCCATGACCAGAGTTCCAGATGAGGTTACACAAACTCAATGGCTAGCTGAACAAACTAAACTACTGTTAAAAGCTGAGGCAATAATTGAAGATAAAACAGGCCAAAGTTGGCGGTATTATGCATACCCTTATGGTGAGTATAGTCCCGCTGTACAAAATTGGGCTAAAGAGAATGATTTTGTTGCCTTTTCACAACAATCTGGTGCTGTTGGTTTAGATACAGATTTAACCAGTATACCGCGCTTTCCTGCTTCAATGCCTTACGATGAAATATCAGCGTTAAGAGATAAACTTAATTCGTTGCCCTTTACTATTAAATTAGAAGGCAAAGAGGCTGAAACTATCTTTGAGCACAAACAAATTTCACAAGTCACTTTTACCATTGAGACTGATGATTTTTATAAATCTGGCTTAAACTGTTATATTTCTGGTTTAGGTAAACAAAAAGTAGAATGGCAAGGTGATAATAGCTTTACCATCAACTTTAACGGAGACTTGCCCGTGGGCCGCGTACGCTGTAATTGTACCGCCGCGAGTATAAATAACCCAGGGCAATACTATTGGTACTCGAAACCATGGTTTATTTTACAAAAAGGCGGAGCCTGGTACGGACTTTAATAAAGTGCGACTATTTTTTGATAGTCGCTAAGTAATTTCTCACTATCAATGGCCGGTACTTTGCCAACTTCTTGCTCAGGCTTAAATATAGAAGTGATGTTTCCGTCAGGGTTGATAAGCACTATTGAAGCGCTATGATCGACCAAATAGCCTTCCCCTTCATCGCTAATAGCGTACATTAAACCTAGATTACGTGCGAAAGGAAATAGAGCACTATGCTCTCCCCTTAGTGCAATGAATTCATTGTTAAAATAAGGTATATATTGGTTTAATTTTTCTTGAGTATCTCTATTCGGATCAACAGTTACTAACAATACTTGGCTGTTGTTTGCTATCGCTTTTAAATCATCATAAATGAAACCTAAATTCTGTAATGTAGTAGGACAAATATCGGGACAAGACGTATAGCCTAAAAATACTAATGACCACTTATCTTTTAATTGAGCTTTAGTAAATAACTGACCAGTGTGATCCGTTAACTCAAACGGCTTAATTTCTCTAGGCTGTTGATAATATAAAGCATGTTCGGGTTGCTCTACATTATTGATTTGTTTAAACGCCAAGACTCCAATAACGGCCGCAATAAAGCCGCCAATATAGATTATATAATTTTTCATACTTTAATTTCTCTAGCCTACTGGCAATAAATAATGATCAAGTAATAGAATAATAAAGAGTAGCATCAAGTGGATGATCGAGAACTTGAATGTATCCATAGCCGTATTTTCATCAGCATTAAATTTAAGCTTCCACGCATAAGCAAAGAAGATACCATTAAGTACTACAGCACCAATTAAGTATAACCAATTACTCATGCCAACTAAATAAGGTAACAAACCAACAATAAACAACAGCACGGTATAAAGTAAAATTTGGGTTTTAGTAAAACTAACACCATGCGTCACAGGTAACATTGGTATATTCACTTTCGCATATTCATCTTTACGATGAATGGCCAGTGCCCAAAAGTGCGGTGGTGTCCAAGTAAAAACTAATAAAACCAATAATAGTGCATGTGGATGAATCTCATTTGTCATAGCTGTCCAACCTAGTAACGGCGGGATGGCACCAGCGAGACCACCAATAGTAATGTTTTGTGGAGTTGCACGCTTCAAATATAGAGTATAAACAAAACTATAACCCACCAACCCTGATAATGTTAAATAAGCAGTTAATGGGTTAACTAACCCGTAGAGTAAAACAAACCCCAATAAGGCTATGCTAAAGGCAAACACGATTGCATTGTTAGTGGTAATTCGCCCTTCAGGTAAGGGTCGGTTATGCGTTCTTCCCATGATAGCATCAATTTTTTCATCAACAATGTGATTAATGGCAGCCGCTGCAGATGACAATAGCGCGATCCCTAACATGGCTGGTAACAATAGTTGCCAAGGTAAACCTCCAGGTACAGATAAACTCATGCCAACTAAAGCAGTCAATACTAACAAAGCGACTACTTTTGGCTTAGTAATATCATAATAAGCTCGCCACCTAGGAATCGTTATCGTAGGAATTTTTGTATCATTGAGCACTTCATCAGACATTATATCTCCTTACCTTATACTTTTCGGTATAAGCGATAAGTTAAATTAATAAGCGTTAACATTAAGCAGGCTGCTACAACATTATGCGCAACAGCAATACCAAGCGGTAATGAGAACACAATATTAGAAATTCCAAGTAAAATTTGGCTAGTTAAAGCGACACCTACCAGTAATGTTGACACTTTAAGGACATTAGTTTTAGACCTAAGGTAAATCATTACCATCAGCCAAGTTAAATACACCGTAGTAATAATAGCCCCAAAGCGATGCGTCACATGTATAGTGACACGTTCATTATGAGGTAGGTGACCAAACTCATAACTTTCCCTTGCAGGAGGTACTAAGTCAAAAGAGTCTTCAAAAGTCAGTTGTTCTTGCCAACCAGGCTGACAAATCGGTAATTCGACACAACTTAACGCAGCATAATGAGATGACGTCCAACCTCCTAACCCTATTTGCCCAACTAAAACAACAATACCAAGTAAAGCGAAACCACTATATTTCTTTACTGATACCTCACTGACACTTATTTGAGTTTTGCGTAAACGTAAATACAATAAAAATAGTAAACACAAGGTAGTAAAACCACCAAGCAAGTGAGCCATAACCACAATTGGCATTAGCATCATGGTTACTGTCCACATTCCTAGTGCCGCTTGAAAAATAACAACCGCTAAAATAAGTAAAGGCAGGCGAAAAGGTGTTTTGTGATGACGGTTTTTAAACGACAAAAAAGCGATAGCTAGAATCAATAAGCCTAATGCTCCTGCAAAATACCGGTGAATCATTTCATTCCATGCTTTGTGAGGCTCAACCGGGCGTTCAGGAAACGCTAATTCAGCTTTCGCAATTTGTTCTGCCGTTTTAGGTACATCAAGTTGACCATAACAAGTCGGCCAGTCTGGGCAGCCTAATCCTGCATGCGTTAATCTTGTATAAGCACCTAAAGCAATAACAACAAACGCTAGCAAAATACTTAGAAAAACTAACTTTCTAAGTAGATTGTTGTGTTGGTTATCCAATGCTATATTCTTCATACTAACCAACCTTTGAATATTTAAGAATCTTTTTCATATCCGCTAAAATCTGTTTACCAAAATGCGGTAATTGTTCAGCTTCGTTAGGTATTTCATGGCTCATAAAAACATTACCAAGGGGGTCAACCAACCATACTTTTGACTCAGTAATAAACGCTTGTGCTTTACTTGGTGTTGCCACTAGCTGCCATTTACTTTGTGAAAGATGTTGAAGTTGATCATTTGACAGCACGGTCTGATATAAAGCAACGGGAGTTACTCTAGGCATATATTTACCTAATGCCACATAGGTATTATGAACAGACTCTAAGGTATGTTGACAGTTTTCCTCGCAGTTTTGAGGAAGGTTATAAAGAATTAGCCACTGATGTTCAAACGCTGAGTTATCGATTCCTAATTTATCGAGCGTTAACTCATCAGTTAACAAAGTCCCTTTATTAGTTACACTTTTTGCCAACCACTCACCATCTAAAGCAAGCTTAGCCAATATAACGGGCAAAACAAAAACAACAATCATTAATAAAAAACTTCGACGATTACTTTTTTTGATGGTTGCCTCTTGAGCAACTGACACTTCATCCTGCACTGAGTTCATACTACTTCGCCTTACTATTATTGTTATTATTACCCTTACTTACATTAAACTTAGCCCATAACATCAAAAGAAACCAAGCTATCGCCAAACTAAACCACTGAAAAGCATAAGCACGATGTTTTTCTGGTGGCATTACTATAGGCTGCCAGTTCTTTTCAAAGCCTATTTGCTCATCTTTATCTAAATAAACAACAAAAGGTAATAGCTCACGATTGATTAAAGATGAAAACTTATCCAATTCAATTTGTTGTACCCTTAGGGGCCAACTTGCGTTAGAAAATGATTGCTCTTGTAATTGAATACCAACTTCTATTAAACGAATATGCCCTTTAAATTTATATTGCCCACTCAAGGCTGATACATTCGGTATTTCTTGCCTATTTATTGATCCTTGTACCCAACCAAGACTTACCAATACTGCGTGTTTACTTGTTTCTGCTACTTGGTATACCCGATACCCTAAACGCCCTTTACTCACTTGGTTATCTAATAAGAATACTTGTCCTTCATCAAAGCTTCCTTCGATGTATACGGGGAAATCGTTGATTTTATTTAAAGAACTTCCATTATTTGAGAGGGTTAAAACCTGACTTAGTGAGATTGGTTTTTGAGCGCTTAGATTTTCAATCTGTGCTAATCGCTGTTCTTTTTCTAATGCCCTACTAATTTGCCAAAAGCCAAGCTTTACTAATGTTGAAAAAACAAGCAAAGTAAACACTAGCCAAAGTAAATTATGCTTACTAAAATAATTTGATCGCTTTTGATCAAGACTTAAAGGTGTACTACTTGGCATCAAAAATAAAATCCTTACAACAAGTTAATACTTAGGATATTGAGTGTATGTTATTTAAAATTATTATTATCACACTTATGCTATTCATGGTTTACAACCTATTTCGTGCTTTATTTATTATGAATAAAAAGCCTGATCCAAACCAACCTTCTATGACTAAATACATTGGCCGGAGATTAATGGTCTCCGTAGCCATAGTGGTTTTGATACTAATAGGGTTACTCACCGGTCTAATTACACCAAACCCAAGACCTTATTAAAGTTTATGTTTTTATATTTTTTGATAGGTAAATACTAAGATAAATCCGTTAGAACAAAGCGAAGGCACGAAGTTGACGCCAGTCAATGAGTACCTTCAATGCAGTTATTACCGATTTAGCAAAGTATTTAACATCACAAAATGTAGACGAAGAGAAAAAGTAGTACCCACACTACGTCAACAAAATGCCAGTACCAACTTGTTGCCTGAAATGCAAAATGATTTTCAGGTGTAAAATGTCCTTTTAACACTCTAAAGAACATAACAATTAACATAATGCAGCCTAGCGTTACATGTAAACCATGAAACCCAGTTAACATGTAAAAGGTATTACCGTAGATCCCACTTGTTAAATACAGTTGCATTTCTTCAGAATAACCATGGGAATACTCTAAAACTTGCAGACTAATAAAGGTCAAACCTAAAATAATAGTAAATCCTAACCAAGCTTTTAGTTGTGATCGCTTATTTTTTTCTAACGCAACATGGGCAAAATGCGCGGTAATGGAAGAAGTTAATAATAAGATAGTATTAATTAATGGTAATCCATACCATCCCATAGCAGTAGTTTCAGTGCCTCCAGGTGTTTTAATTAGTGGCCAACTAGCAGTAAACTCTGGCCATAAAACAGCCGCTGTTTCCGCATTATTTCCAGCACCATCTAGCCAAGGTATAGAAAAAATACGTGCGTACAATAATGCTCCAAAAAAGGCGGCGAAGAACATAACTTCAGAAAAAATAAACCAACTCATTCCTTGCCGAAATGAATTATCCATTTGGCGACTGTACTTTCCAGCCATCGATTCATTAATAACATTACTAAACCAACCAACTACCATATAAATTACTAAAGCAATTCCCGCTAGTAGTAAATAACCGCCATAACCACTAACTTCATTTTTAATATCAGTAACATAATTAGCAGCACCGACAGCAATCATAAATAATGCAACTGCACCTACAATTGGCCAATGGCTTTGTGATGGTACGTAATAACTTTCATATTCTTTGGTTGTCATTTTTATTACCTCTTTACTCATAATATTTATAAGCGTGATAAATAGTTTATGAGTCTTTTTTTTCAGTAATATCATACAAAGTGTATGATAATGTCAGGGTGTGAATATCCACAGGCAAATCAATATCAACATAAAACTGTAAACCCATCTCGACTTCCTCACCACTTTTTAATGGTTGCCGCTCAAAACAAAAACATTCTATTTTTTGAAAATATCCAGCGGCTAAGCCTGGCGAAACAGAAGGGACTGCTTGCCCAGTAATATCATGATTCGCTTCATTTTTAGCAAAAAAATTAACAAATTTCATCTCACCTGGGTGTACAGATATTTCATTAATCATAGGTTCGAATTGCCAAGGAATCCCTTTCGCCATTCGAGTAATAAATTGCACCTTTATTGTACGTGACGTATCAATACCATTATCAGAATAAACTACGGCTACATCATTGGTCTTACCGTTTAAGCCCGTAATATCACAAAAAACATCATACAAAGGCACAAGTGCAAACCCGAAACCAAACATAGCAAATACCATGAATACTAACTTTTTAATAACTTTACTGTTATTCGGTTTAACCGGTTTTTGCTCTGTATTTTTGCTCATAACTAATCCACCTTAGGCGGAGTACTAAAGGTATGATATGGAGCAGGGCTTGCCACGGTCCATTCTAACCCCTCTGCGCCATCCCACGGTTTTGCTGGTGCCTTATCTCCACCTCGAATACACTTAATAACAACGGCTAAGAAAATCAATTGTGATAAACCAAAAGCAAAACCACCAATGCTGACCCATTTATTAAAATCAGCAAATTGCAATGCATAATCCGGAATACGTCTAGGCATGCCAGCTAAACCTAAAAAGTGCATTGGGAAGAAGAGTAGATTGACTGAAATTAATGAACACCAGAAATGCCATTTAGAAAGGGAGTCGCTATACATGTGCCCTGTCCACTTAGGTAACCAAAAATACGCTCCAGCATAAATAGAGAATAATGAACCGGTTACAAGTACATAGTGGAAATGCGCGACAACAAAATAAGTATCGTGGTATTGAAAATCTACAGGAGTTAATGCCAACATGAGGCCAGAAAACCCACCAATAGTAAACAAGATAACAAAGGCAATTGAGAACAACATAGGTACTTCAAAAGTCATTGAACCACGCCACATTGTTGCGACCCAGTTAAATACTTTCACACCTGTAGGCACTGCAATTAGCATAGTGCAATACATAAAGAACAGCTCACCAAATAAAGGCATACCTGTAGTGAACATATGGTGCGCCCAAACAATGAATGACAACAGTGCAATTGAGCCAGTGGCATACACCATAGAGCTATAACCGAATAACTTTTTACGAGCAAAGGCAGGAATAATAGTTGAAACAATTCCAAATGCTGGCAAAATCATAATGTAAACTTCAGGGTGTCCAAAAAACCAAAAAATATGCTGGAACATGACAGGATCACCGCCCCCAGCAGCATTAAAGAAACTGGTTCCGAAATAAGTATCAGTCAATACCATAGTAACAACACCCGCTAACACCGGCATTACAGCAATGAGTAAATAAGCCATAATGAAAAATGTCCAAACAAATAATGGCATTTTCATATAGGTCATACCCGGTGCACGCATATTCATAATAGTAACAACAATATTAATTGCCCCCATTATTGAAGATATACCCATGATGTGAACAGCAAAAACAAAAAATGCCGTGCTACCATTTGAATATGTTGTCGATAAAGGCGCATAAAATGTCCAACCAAAATTGGGCGCACCGCTTTCCATGAAAAATGAACTAAGAAGAATGGCAAATGCAAAAGGAAGAATCCAAAAGCTCCAGTTATTCATCCGCGGTAATGCCATATCCGGCGCACCGATCATCATTGGTAACATCCAGTTAGCAAAACCGGTAAATGCCGGCATTATGGCACCAAAAACCATTATTAGGCCATGAACGGTAGTTAGCTGGTTAAAGAAATCTGGTTCAACTATTTGTAAACCTGGCTGAAATAACTCAGCACGGATCACCATAGCTAAAGCACCGCCAGTTAATAACATGATAAAAGAAAACCATAAATAGAGAGTCCCTATATCTTTATGGTTTGTCGTATATAACCATCGCTTAAGACCTTTCATTTTATGATCATGATGCGCATCATCAAGCGATTCATCTATTGTATGTGTTGTCATCTCTTACTCCTCGCTTGCCGCTTTAACATCTGAGCTTTGTACTAAATCGCCCGTTTCATTACCCCAAGCATTACGCTCAAATGTAGTAACCGCTGCGATTTCTTTTAAACTGAGTTGTTTACCAAACGGAGGCATCATACCTCTGCCGTTAATGACTAAAGCTAAATGCTCTCCAATAGAGCCTTGAGTAGCAACAGCACTCCCTTTAAGTGCTGGAAATGTAGGAGGTAAGCCTAAACCTGTAGGCTGATGACATGCAGCACAATGAGCTAGATAAACAGTTTCACCTAGCTGCATTAATTCTTCTTTACTCATAGACGAACTTAACGAGGCTTTTTCTGCATTTTCAGCTTGGGCAGTCAATGCCTGTTGTTCATCCAACCATTGATCATAATCTTCGCTAGATTTAACTTCGACCACAATCGGCATAAAGCCATGATCTTTACCACAAAGCTCTGCACATTGACCGCGATAAATTCCAGGCTCGTCGACATTAGTCCAGGCTTCATTAATAAAACCTGGATTAGCGTCTTGTTTAACAGCAAAGGCAGGAACCCACCAAGAATGGATAACATCATCAGAAGTAATTAAAAAACGAACTTTTTTATTTGCGGGAATAACTAGAGGTTTATCGACTTCAAGTAAGTAATCTTTTCCTTTTGGAGCACCATTACCATTAAAGCTACCGTTTTGATTTTCATATTGTTCCCGCGGGGTTGATAATACGGAGTAATATTCAATATTTTGATCAAAGTATTTATAATGCCATTTCCACTGCGAGCCTGTAACTTGAATAGTAACATCAGAATTATCATTATTTTCCATGTCAATCAAGGTACTAGTCGCAGGAACAGCCATTGCGATAAGAATAACGACCGGAATTGCCGTCCAGAGTATTTCTACTTTGGTACTTTCATGAAAATCAGCAGCTTTTGCTCCTTTTGATTTACGATGGAAGATCATCGACCAAAACATCGCCCCAAAAACAACAACCCCAATACCAGTACATATGTAGAGTGCTAGCATATGTAAATCATACACCTCCCTACTAACTGCCGTTACGCCTTTAGTCAAATTTAACTGTGAATCTGACCAAGCTGAACTGGAAAATAAGCTTAGACAAACAAGACAAATTTCCGTCCACCAACGTTGATTACTTCTATTCACTCAACCTCTCCCCTATCAATATCTATTTTGTTTTAAATAAAAGTGATGTAATTCACTCTTTAAAACAAAATATAAAAATAGAAAACAGAAAAGCAGCAATGTACATCAAAAATCATTGAACTGATGATCTGTTAATTTAGTTATTATTATTTTCTAATTAAGCACTTAATTTGAAATTTATTAAATTAACTGACGTAGAATTGCCAACTCAAATTACACAATAGTAAATATTAAGTTTAGGTATCGAATTAGCGCATTGACGTCTTTTTTTTATTCTTATTCAGTTTCTTGCTAGATACTTTGTTCGATTCATCTTCTAGAATCGCTCAAAACTTAACCTAGGTCAAATGATAATTTATATAAAAGGCAATACAATCAATAGAGTAACTACTCTAAGCTTTCTCTACAGCTTGACTAGTATAGTCTGGGGGAATTTTGGCTATTGATATAATCAATACTAATCAATTGATTACTTAATAACCAAACATGAGATATGTCTTAGTTTATGGAATAGAATGCGATATGATATTGATGCAAATTGCTATTACGATGTAGTAACAGTTTAGGATAATATAAGTAAATAAAAACTACATCCAATTGCCATTACGAATAACACCAACGGCAAGTCCTTCAACATGAAAATCTTGAGAACTAAGATCCACTTTGATCGGTTCAAAGTCTTCATTTTCGGCTTGTAAATAGACGATATTACCATCACGTTTAAAACGTTTTACTGTTACTTCGTTTTCTACTCTAGCAACAATAACTTGACCATTTTGAACGTCAGTCGTTTGATGTACTGCTAATAAATCACCATCTAAAATACCAATATTTTTCATGCTTTCACCATTCACTCGCAACAAATAGTTAGCAACAGGATGAAATAGATCACCACTCATTTTGTAATGTTCTTCAACATGTTCTTCAGCTAAAATAGGTTCTCCCGCAGCAACTCTACCAATAATAGGAAGTCCATCCTCTTCAATAAATTGCTCTGATAAACGTATTCCACGAGATGTGCCAGGCAACATTTCAATATAGCCTTTCTTTGCTAATGCTTTTAAATGTTCTTCCGCCGCATTCGCAGATTTAAAACCAAAAAAAGTTGCTATTTCGGCTCTAGTTGGTGGCATTCCTGTTTCTTGAATTTTATCTTTAATCAAATCAAATATTTGTTTTTGACGATTAGTTAACGGTTTTAATTCACTTACTGCTGGCATTAGCGTTTCCTTTCGAGGTAAAGACCTGTATTTATTCACAACTGTCATTATATACAGCCAACTAGTAAACGCAAGGGGTTACTAATAACCTTAGGATCATATTCTTAGAATATGGACTTAAAATTATCAATATAATTAACGTGATAGGAGAATAAATGAGTATAAAACCTGATCATTTACTTTAAGATTAAGCTTGATAAATACACATACGTATTTATCAGTTTTATTTGAACAAAATAATTTTGGGAAAGCAGAAAACAAGTTAATCAATATTAATTGAGTGCCAATCCAGAAGAGAATGCGAGTAAGCATTTGATCTACAAAAATAAAAGATAGTGGCTCACTTAATTATAAAGTGAGCCACTAATCAAACTAAAAAACTAAACGGTAGCTACCACAGCTATCAGGCGTACCTAAAAAGGTAAGGAATGACGAGAACTGTCGTCATTCTGAACTTGATTCAAAATCTCAAGTGTTAAGTCGTATAATTTTTGAGATTTAGTAGCTTAATAACTATTCAACTACACGTATGGGATTCCGTATTAAGACACCTACGGAGTGACGACGAATGTCGCCTGTTCTTATTATTAGGCGAATAAATTCGCCCCTACGGTGATGTCGTTCACCTTTGCCTAACAATGTTTTTTGTTAAGGCGTATGTAGGGTGAATGTAGGGGCGACTTCAGTCGCCATCCTACCGACTATTCAACCACATGCATGGGATTCCGTATTAAATGACCTACGGAATGACAAAGGTGGTGACCTGTGTACTAGTTAACGAAAAAACTAAAACACTAAACGGTAGCGGCCACGGCTATCTGGCGTACCTAAAAAAGGTAAGGCGTCGTTAAGGGCGGCTGGAAACTTAGGGCCTGGTGTTAAATATCCCTTGCCAGATGCTTTGCCATTTTGACCAACTGATGCGGTAAAGGTTAAGCCTAAATCATTTTTTGGTGACATCACTAAGGTTAATACCCCGTTTGCACAGCTAATGTCAGCGCTAAGTTGACCTAATGGCACTGTTTTATCTAATGCAGTAATACCGGCTTTCGACCACGCGCCATTACCGGTTGCACTAATACATTGGTTGTTTTTAGTGAGGTCAATTTCTGCTGATGATACTGTTAACTTAACATCACCTTGCGCTAGCATCGGTAAAGGCAGTGGTAGTTGCTGTGCAACGTCATTAGCACTGACTAATAAGTTAAGGTTTGTTAATGTCGCTTTATCTGACGACAGTGCTAAGTCAAACTGACCCTCAGGACCTGCTTTAAATGAATCCCCAAAAGTAATAGATAGCTTCGGTGTTAAACTCAATAAAGACCAAAAACTGACGCGTGCTTCCACTTTATCAATCGGTGCACCGTTAATCATCGCTTGGTTAATATGAGTATGCCAAACACTGCCGCTCACCCCCGATAGATAAATACTATTCATCACGTTTTTAGGTAAGGTCACATGCTTTAATACAAAGGCAGTGGGTAATGTTGCGATTAAAAAGCCAATATAAGCGATTAAAAAAATAATCCCCATGGCAATCTTATTTCTCATTGATTATCTCAGTCTTGGTTGTTCATTGATTGTTTCTTGCTGATTAACTCAGTGGAACACGTAAAATTAAAAAGAGTACTCGCTTAGTGCTTACCTAGCTGTAAACGACGCACTCGTACTTCGCCTTGGTTATCACCTTGCGATAGGTCAATAGCTTGCACTTGTAACCCTTCATTATTCGCTAAGCTCTCTAACCAGAGTAGTAACTGGGTAAATGGGACACTATCAAGCCACACCAGTAAAATCTCACCTTGAGGCTGCATACGTGTAATGGTCAGTTGTTGACGCTCTGCCGTGCGATTAACGATACTTGATAAACTACCACTGCTTTGCTTTACACCACCGACTGATTTCGCGCTTTTATAACGTGCTGTGTTTTCTGTTACCCATGTTAGTAGCGCTTGTCTGCTCTCAAGTCTTGTTTTGCCATTGGCAACATTATCATTGAGAGGTTGCCAAATGAGGCTATACAGTAAAAAAAGTGAACATACTGCGCCAACGCCCATCACTAAACGTTGCTCACGTAAGTTAAGCCCTTGCCACCATGTTTTAAGTGAAGCGATATTCATTACGAGCCTTCCTTGCTAACAATACTAAAGGAGCCAGTTACTTGCTCACCCTGATTATTCTGTGCACCTTGTTTTACCTCAACGTTTGCTAAGGCTAATGCATTTTTAAATTGTTCAAAGTGCTGATAATCATCAGCAATGGCTTGTAACCTAAGCTCTTGTCTTTTACCGTCAAACTTTAACGACTCAGGTTTTAAGCTCGGGACTTTAGCAAAGGCGGGTTGTACTTGTGCCAACATCGATAAAAAGCCAACTTGCTCAGTTGCACTACCCAAACTTGATAACTCTCGGCTAAGCTGTGATTTTATTGTGCCAATACGAACACGTTTAGCCCCAGGGAATGCTTGCTGATATTGTTTAATAATTTGCGCTTCAATGTCTGCTTGTTGTGCTGAGAGTTGAAATAACTGTGCACTTTTATAACCCACATTTAACAATAAAGCACAAACAGCAAATCCTGCTGCCCAAAGCCAATTATTAATATGCGGTGAGCGGCGCTCTTTTACTTTAAACTCGCCTTGCAATAAGTTGAATGTACTCGCTTGGCTATGTTTTTGACTGCTCTGTTGAGCAAACAAGGCTAACGGTAGCTCTTCTCCTGCATTGACTATGGTAATCGCTGACTTGCTGTCTTTAGCATCAAGCTTATCGATTGATTCAAATGCGGGTAAAGCTGAATAAGCATTAATCGTTAAGATATTGTCTGACGTTGTATTGCTTTGAGCATTGCTTTGACTACTATTTTGCGCATCACTTTTAACCGCATTTTTAGCGGCATTTTTTTTGTCACTGACGTCTTCTGCCGCTTGGGCTAAAGCAATTCTATTTTGTAGCGTAAATTGCCACGCTTCACTATCAAGTGCATAGCCTTGCCATGCACCTTGGCGAATAATAATCTGCGTTGGCTTATGTTGCCCACTTAAGCGCTGTCCCGTTACAGTCGCTTGCGATGAAACACGCTCAGGGTGTAGCGCAATAGCGCTCCACTGCTCGTCAACATAAGGCATCGCCAATACATCAGGCAGCATGCTTTTAGTATTAATACCGGCGTCATCTAGCCAAGACTGCCACAATAACATTTGTGCACGTTGAGTAATGGCAACAAAGCAGTTATGTTCGCTGTTATCATTAGTAATATTGGCATAGGCAAAGAATAACTCATCAACATCTTGTGCTAACTCATCTTCTAACATGTAAGGCACAGCAGAAAGCATTGCTCTGTGTGACTTAGTGGGTACGGTTAAACGTTTTAATAAGACGTCACAGCTGGGTACAAAGACCTTAACAATACGTTGTTGTGCTTTTTCGGTTAATGCGCTTAACTGCTCAGCATGGGTTAATACACCACTGGCAATAATTTCTTGCTCTAGCGTATTGAATATCAACCAAGATATTTCATCTTGGGCTTGGCTACCTAGGCGTATATATAAAGTTTCGGCCATTAATTGTGTCCTACAGTGCTTCAGTTCGGAAAATAAGTTGGGCTAAAATATCAAAAATAAAATTATTTATTGATAGTCGCCTAGATTCCAATTGCCGATATCGTCTTCAGTCCCAACTTCCCCGTCTGGTCCTGCAGTAAATACATCCATTTTTCCTTGCTCACCTGGATTCAATAAAAAGTATTCATTGCCCCACGGATCTTTAGGAAGACGTTTTACATACCCTCCATCAGGAAAACGACGTGGGATAGGCTCGATGTCAGTTTGATCTGTTAATGCTTCTAACCCTTGTTCTGTACTTGGATAATCGTAATTATCTAACTTGTACATACTCAATGAGTTCTCTAATGCGGTAACATCTTGTACTGCTTTTTGTAATTTAGCAGTATCTTGGCTGCCCATTAAATTTGGCACAACAACACTTAGCATCATGCCGATAATCACAATAACAACCATAACTTCTAACAGGGTAAAACCTTGTGATTTTTTGTACGTGTTTTTTAATTTATTATTAACCATTATTTTCCTAACCACCTATCTAATTAAACTAATTTCGTTAATCTAATAATTGCCGAATCCAACTTTACTTTAGGATCTTAGCCATTAATCTTCTCGGGTAACGCGCAATACTTCTTCAAGCGTTGTTTGCCCCAACATGACTTTATCAAAGCCATCACGTCTAATTGACGCGGTGTTGGTGCGTATATATTTCTCTATGCCTTGCTCACCATGCCCGTTATGAATCAGCTCACGGACAGTGTCATCAACCACTAATAATTCATGAATACCGGTTCTACCACGATAACCTTTAAAGTTACATTCCTTGCAACCTTTCGGGTGGTAAATCACTTGTTGATTGTCGCTCGGTAAATTCAGTAACGTGCACTCTTCTGCACTGGGTAAATGACTTTCTCTACAATGTGGACACAAGGTTCTTACTAAGCGCTGCGCCAGTACGCCCAATAAACTCGACGATAATAAGAACGGCTCAACACCCATGTCTTCCATTCGCGTTATTGCCCCAGCAGCCGTATTGGTATGCAAGGTCGATAAGACTAAATGACCAGTTAAACTGGCTTGCACGCCTATTTGTGCTGTTTCTAAATCGCGAATCTCACCCACCATCACAACATCCGGGTCTTGACGTAAAATAGCACGTAAGCCTCTGGCGAAGGTCATGTCGACCTTGGTGTTCACTTGGGTTTGTCCAATGCCTTCAATCGCAAATTCGATTGGGTCTTCGACGGTTAGAATATTACGTTCACGCTCATCGATTTGTGTTAATCCCGCATACAAGGTCGTACTTTTACCCGAGCCCGTTGGCCCAGTAACAAGGATAATACCGTGCGGTTTTTCAATTAGCTGACCAAAGGCGTGACGATTAGCATCAGTCATGCCTAAATCTTGTAAATCTAATCGCGCAGCGTTTTTATCAAGTAAACGTAATACTACGCGCTCACCATGACCGGTTGGCATGGTCGATACACGTACATCAACTGCACGACCACCAATACGCAATGAAATACGACCATCTTGTGGGATACGTTTTTCAGCGATATCAAGCTTCGCCATGACCTTAATACGTGAAACAAGCAATGAGGCAAGTTTACGATTCGGTTTTAATACTTCACGTAACACACCATCAACACGAAAACGTATTTGCAGGGCATTTTCAAAGGTTTCAATGTGAATATCACTGGCACCTTCTTTAATGGCCTCACTGAGCATCGCATTAATGAGTTTGATGATTGGCGCGTCATCTTCATTTTCGAGTAAATCTTCGCTTTCGGTCATCTCATCAGCAAGGGAGTATAAATCAACTTCGTTACCAATATCTTCCATCATCTGCTGCGCTTCTGATGAATCACGTTGATACGCTTGCGTGAGTAATAACTCAAAGGCGGCAACTTCTTGTACTCGAAAGCTAAAGGGCGCTTTAATAATACGGCGCACTTCAACAATGGTATCAACGCTGATATTGGCCAAGCAATGCAGCACATAGTGCTCATCTTCTTTAGCGAGCAATACGCCAAAACGTTTCGCAAAGGCAAACGGTAAACGCCACGCGATAGCGGTTTCTTCACTGATTTCAGTTAACGCTTCACGCTCACTGTCGCTTAGGTTATCTGCTGCGTTGTTAGCGTTGTTATCAGCGCTCGCCTCAGTTGTACTGCCTGAGGTATTACTGACTAAACTCTCCACTAAGCTGTCAACATTATCTGCAATGGCCGCATGGTCCAAATCAACCGACTCACCAAGCGCTGTTGCGCTTTGCTCATCGATTGTAGTGACCGTGTTGCTTTTGCTTGCTCCGCTGTCTTTTATTACATCGTCAGACATTATTCATCATTCTCTTTAACATCATTGACCGGCAAATCGTCTTTTATTGAGTATTCTTTAAGACGCTTATCGTCTTGTACTGATTCTTGATACGCTTCAAACGATGGTGGTAACGTTAATTCATCACTCCACTGCGGCAAAAGAGGTAGGTTATCATCGTCCATTAACGATAAACCTTCTTCTTGCTTGCGTAATTGGTCTGCGCGAATAAAGTTATATTTCTCTTTCGCCATACTGTGCATCATTGCTGAATCAGTAATGATTTGCGGCTTAAGAAATACCATCAAGTTACGCTTACGCGTGCTACTGCTTGTTGACTTAAATAAGTGACCAATAATCGGGATGTCACCAAGTAACGGTACTTTTTGCACGCTTTCTTGTACATCTTCATCAATCAAGCCACCTAAGATAACCGTTTGACCACTTTCTACCATCACGGTGGTTTTGATTTCACGTTTGTTAATTGAAATATCGACACCCGTTGCGCCACTCACCGAAGAGACTTCTTGCTCAATGGTAAGCTGTACGCTGTTACCTTCGTTAATTTGTGGCGTCACTAATAATTTAATTCCCACTTCTTGACGTTCAACCGTTTGAAAAGGATTACCGTTATTACTACCCGTTTGAGAGCCTGTAATCACTGGGATTTCTTGGCCTACTAAGAAGTATGCTTCTTCATTATCCATGGTGGTAATGCTAGGGGTTGCTAGAATATTAGAGTTAGTGTCTGAGCTAACTGCTTGTACAATCGCGCCCCAGTCATTTTTCATAATACCAAACATACCGCCACTAACAGTACCCAATAGCTGCGCTAATAAAGTGTAATCACCGTCGGTATCATTGAGTGTATATTCATCTGAAATTTTCTCACCCGTTTCAGAAGAGTACACCGCAGGAACGGTATCACCATCAATACTGTCCGCAGCTTTAACACCCGCGGCAATACTTGAAACAGGCGCTACGCCGTTAGTGAACTGAGTAAAACCACCCGCTTCACTGTACCATTGCACACCTAGTTGTGCGCCATCGCTTTCATAGACTTCAACAATAATGGCTTCAATATGAACTTGTGCTCTTGGTACGTCTAATTGGCGAATAACGCCTTCTAATGAACGTAACATCTCAGGTTGTCCGGTGATAACAACGGTATTGGTTGCTTCATGGGCTTCGATACTGGTTTCGTTTTGTCCATTTGTTTTACCACCGGCTCTTGACGCTTGTGCTTCAGAAGATATAGTTTTACTAACACCGCTAAGCACTTTGACTAAATCTTCAGCTTTTGAGTATTTTAAGTAGTAAACACGGGTATTGCCGTTGCTCTCTAATTCGCTATCAAGTCGCTTCACTAAACGCACAACGCGCTCACGTGCTTTTACTTCACCACTAACAATAACGCTGTTACTGCGGTCATCGGCAACAATGGTCGGAATTAAGAAGGTTGCTTGCGCTGTTTTACCGGCACTTGGCTTATTCATCGCTTCAATAATACGCACCATCTCACCTGCTGATGCATATTGTAATTTAATAATTTCTACGTCTTGGTCACCCGCTCTATCAACACGTTCAATGATGTTCACTAAACGATTAACCGTCGCCGCTGTACCCGTTAACATAATGACGTTAGCTGGGTCATAGTTTGTGACGTTACCGCCACCTGCTTGGTCAGACAGTTGACGCAATAACGGCACAAGCTCACGTACCGTGACATTCTTTACTTCAACAATGCGTGTCACCATTTCATCGCCAACAATACTGCCGCCGCTGTCAACTACCGGAATAGCTGAGGTTTTAGCATCTTTATTACGAATGATTTTTACAATGTTGTTTTCACGCTCAATCGCCGCAAACCCATACACCGCTAACACGTTTAAGAAAAACTGATAATATTGCTCTTCCGATAACAAGTCATAACTGCGCACATTAATTTTACCGCGCACGTTCGGGTCAACAATCATGGTCTTTTTCAAGTTTTTACCCACAATAGTGACAAACTCGACAATTTCTGTGTCTTTAAAGCTTGGCGAATACTCCGCAGCGCTCGCTTGTCCCACCGCAAAAATACCGCTAAAGCTCAATGCTGTCACTAAAACCAAACTCAATGATTGAAGTTGCTTAAACTTGTGGCGTAATGGCTTAACCACAATGGCGTTTAAGGTTGTGCCCATGAAAAATTCCTTATTGCTTCTTTGCTATCCACGATGAATACCAAAGGTTAATACTAAAGGCTCACACTCAAGATAAATGCAAACGTTAATGCTAAAATAGGTTGTTATTCAATACTAAACATTATTTCAATTAGCTCGTTGTTTCGCTCAACTAACAATGAAATGTTTTGTGCTGTTTTTAAGGCTGACATCGCTTGTGCTGCCTCTAAAGGCACCAATAAATCATGCCCATTCATTTGTGTTGCTACATCGCCTGACTTTAAACCCGATAAGGCAAAAAACTCAGGACTTTTACCCGGTGATAAACGATACCCCGAAATCTGACCGTTTTTACGGGCCGGTGTAATGCGAAGGTAATCGGTTATTTTTCCTGGATTGTTGTTTAAATCATTACGTAACTGTTGTGCTGCTTGTTTTAAATTATCATTCTTGCGTTGGTCAATGACCGTGCCCTTTTCAGGAGCGACTTTCGGGCCACTTCGCTCAGCGGCATTCGCATTGTGCGCTTTTTTATGCGACACACTTTGCGCCGGTTGATTATAGTCAGCGCCATCAAGCATCAAGGTTTCTAAACGTCCTGACTGCTTAATGATAACCCGGTCAATTAATACTTTTTCAAGCGTTGCCCGCGTACCTTCAATAATGTCATCAATACCGTAGGTCGCTTGCTTTTTATTATGTTCAATAACCGCAGCCGCAATCGCCATATTATCACTGGCCACTAAACCTGATAAGGTCAGTTGTAAACGCGTTTCAGGTGCTGAGGTGATTTCTTCTATCGTTTGTGTTTTGGCTACTTGATTATACTCGCCAAACAAATGCAACGATTGTAATTGCGATAAATCAACCTTATTACCTTGTAATTGATTTTGTGCTTGTCGTTGAGCGGCACTGAGATTACCTGCATTTTTATTACCAATGCTTTGTCCCGCCGTTGGCATTATCATCCAGGTGATCTTGGCCAAGATAAAAGCGATATAAATTAACAACAACACACTCATCGCTTGTGCAATAGTTCGTTGTGGTAATTTTGCTAACGCAGCCGAGAGTGATGTAAAGTTGTTAGTTAAAGTCATTGATATTTTAAACTTCTTTTTTACTTCATCATTAAAAGTGATTCTCTCACTTAAAATGTAAAATATGTGCAATTACAATATAAGGCTACCGATAATACTTGACCATTAGCCCACCAACAAGCGATGTCAGTCGTTTTTAACTAATATTTACAAAAAAACACAAAAGAGTGCGAAGTTTATACGTGAATATGCTATTTTTCTGCTAAATAAATATCTAAAATTACACACACATATTTTATAGTAACGACACAAATTAAACAGTCTTCATATGGCAACAGCAATGAAGAATAGTTCAACTTTATTGACATTAAACAAAGTTAATAAAGCTCTCTAATATTTATCCTTGATTACTCTGCCAAAGCCCATACTATAATTAAAAGCTAATAGTTATATGAGAACTGTTAACGTGATGGATTTTTAATTATATGACAATGATAAAAAACACTGAGTTTACATCAGCTAGGCTAGATAAATGGCTCTGGGCTGCCCGTTTTTATAAGACTCGTGCAATAGCAAAGCAAATGATAGATGGTGGTAAGGTCTTTTATAATGGACAACGAGCCAAATCAAGTAAAGCTGTAGCCATTGGTGATTTTATTAAAGTACGACAAGGTTTTGATGAAAAGGAAGTTGAAGTTATCGCATTAGCCGATAAACGACGCGATGCTACTTTTGCTCAAACCTTATTTAAAGAAACGGCTAAAAGTATTGAAATAAGAAAAAAGAATAGCTTAGCTCGCCAACAAGGCATTTTACTTAGCCCTGCAAGTGATACTAAACCCGATAAAAAACAACGCCGAAAACTACGAGAATTTAAAGAAAGGATATAATCACTATGTCTACAAACGACATCAGTAAAACCGACGTACTAAACCGCTACTTATTTAACGATAGACATGTTCGTGGCGAATTAGTGCAATTAAGTAAAAGTTATCAATCAATTATTAATAACCATAATTATCCTCTGGGTGTACGCTTATTATTAGGTGAACTGCTAGCTGCCACTTGCCTACTGACGGCTACCTTAAAATTTGAAGGGGAAATCACCGTACAATTACAAGGAGATGGTCCGGTCGGTTATATGTCTGTTAATGGTGATAATAATCAAAAATTACGCGGCATTGCCAAAGTTGTAGAAACAGAAAAAGCCAATAATGCACATTCTTTAAAAGAGCTTATAGGTAAAGGCAATATGATCATTACCGTCAAGCCTAAAAACGGTGAAGCTTATCAAGGAATTGTTGCCCTAGATCAGCCGACACTTGCACAATGTTTTTCTCAATACTTTGAAGTTTCAGCTCAAATACCAACCCAAGTATGGTTATTTAGCGATGATGAGAAACAACAAGTTGCTGGTAGTTTAGTTCAATTATTACCTGACGGTGATGGCAGCATCGAAAATAAGGAACAGCAACAAGAAGATTTTCAACATTTAGCGCAGTTAACGAATACGATTAAAGCGGATGAGATATTTTCTTTAGAGGCTGAAGCACTGCTCTACCGTTTATACCATCAAGAGAAGGTTAGTTTATTTGATCCCCAAACAGTAAGTTATCAATGTGGTTGTTCAAGTGAAAAATGTTTTAGCGCTATTGCACAAATTGAAGGAGATGAAATTGAAGCAATATTAGCGGAACAGGGCAAAATTTCGATGACCTGTGACTATTGTTTGACTACATACGACTTTTTTAATGAACAATTAAAAAGTTTCATTTCGAAAGATAGCTATTAGTTACTAACTTTCAATTGTAACGCCAATTTTCTTTATCGATACCATTTTGGATAATTATTACTTAAATGGTGTCGTTCTCCACCCTCCTACAGCCCTTATTGGCATTAATGTTGTAAACTTACAAACAATATTTAGCTAGCCAATCCCACCATTCATGTCGCTTATACTGAAAACTTTCATCTTAGGTTATTTTTTACTTTCGTTTTGAGTATTTATCAAATAGAATGTCGGATTATTAGCTAGATGAAAACTTTTATACCCTATTACACAGTAATAAATACTAACCAGTTCAAACTAAACCACAACTTAAAATTCGTCATACCTTAGGAGTAAAGTCGCTATGACCGCCCAAAATAACTCAATTGATTTGTCGCAATACGGCATTAATAATGTTGCAGAAATTGTTTACAATCCATCTTATGAGTTGCTTTTTAGTGAAGAAACCAAAGCAGGCCTCGAAGGCTTTGATAAAGGCGTAGTCACAGAGCTTGGCGCTGTCAATGTTGATACAGGTATTTTTACGGGTCGTTCACCTAAAGATAAGTACATTGTTCGTGATGATGTAACTCGCGATACTGTTTGGTGGTCTGATCAAGGTAAAAATGACAACAAAGCAATGAGTCAAGAAACATGGGCTGAACTTAAAGGTTTGGTTACTACACAGCTTTCTGGTAAACGATTATTTGTTGTTGATACTTATTGTGGTGCAAATGATAACACTCGTCTGAAAGTTCGTTTTATCACAGAAGTAGCTTGGCAGGCACATTTTGTAAAAAATATGTTTATTCGCCCAAGTGACGAAGAACTTAAAACCTATGAACCTGATTTTGTTGTAATGAACGGTGCTAAAGCAACTAACCCTAACTGGGAAGCTCAAGGTCTAAATTCTGAAAATTTTGTTGCTTTCAATTTAACTGAAAAAGTACAGTTAATTGGTGGTACATGGTACGGCGGCGAAATGAAAAAAGGTATGTTCTCAATGATGAACTATTACCTTCCATTGCAAGGTATTGCGTCTATGCACTGTAGTGCTAACGTTGGTAAAGATGGTGATACTGCAATTTTCTTTGGTTTATCTGGTACAGGTAAAACGACACTGTCAACAGATCCTAAGCGCCAATTAATTGGTGATGATGAACATGGCTGGGATGATAATGGTGTATTTAACTTTGAAGGTGGCTGTTATGCGAAAACAATCAACCTTAGTAAAGAAAATGAACCTGATATTTATAATGCTATTCGTCGTGATGCGTTATTAGAGAATGTTACCGTTGATAACGAAGGTAACATTGATTTTGACGATAACTCAAAAACTGAAAATACACGTGTGTCTTATCCAATTCATCACATTGATAACATTGTAAAACCAGTGTCACGTGCAGGACACGCTAAGAAAGTAATCTTCTTAACAGCGGATGCTTTCGGTGTTTTACCACCCGTAGCTAAATTAACTCCAGAGCAAACTGAATATTACTTCTTGTCTGGTTTTACTGCTAAATTAGCAGGTACAGAACGAGGCATTACCGAGCCAACACCTACTTTCTCTAGTTGTTTTGGTGCGGCTTTCTTAAGCTTACACCCGACCCAATACGCTGAAGTATTACATAAACGTATGGAAGCAGTTGGCGCAGAAGCTTATTTAGTGAATACTGGCTGGAACGGTACGGGTAAACGTATTTCAATTAAAGCAACTCGTGCAATTATTGATGCTATTTTAGATGGGTCAATTGATGAAGCTGAAACAACAGTGATACCAATGTTCAACTTAGAAGTACCTAATGTTGTTGCAGGTGTTGAAGGTGATATTCTTGACCCAAGAAACACTTACCAAGATACCGCTGAGTGGCAGAAGAAAGCGACTGACTTAGCAGAACGTTTTGTGAATAACTTTAATAAGTTTACTGATACTGATAATGGTAAAGCACTTGTTGCTGCTGGACCTCAACTGTAATCACAATATAAAATAATAAAATAAAAAGCCGCTAACAGTCACTGTTAGCGGCTTTTTTAATTAAAAAACACTATAAAAATATATTTTTATAGTGTGACTAAACCTAAGAAATTAGCTTTGTTATTAAACATCAAGCATGGCTCTGTGTTAGTTAGACATCTAATCAAATTGGTGTAAAGAGAAGATAGCTTAGGACTTCAGCGGTAAATAAACTTTCGCTTGTAGCCCACCCGCCTCTTTATTTGATAATTCAACGCTTCCGCCGTGAGAATCAACTATCCGTTTGATAATTGCTAAACCCAAACCACTTCCTTCAGTACCTCGGGCTTTATCCCCTTGCGTAAATGGCTGAAATAAGCGATCAATATCACTATCTGGAATTCCCTCGCCTTCATCACTGACAATAAAATACGCATAATTTTTATCGTGTCCTGTAATAACTTCAATATCACCTTGGGTATAGCGCAGTGCATTTTGAACTAAATTTGCTAAAGCACGTTTAATAGCGACATAACGCAAGGGTATTTCGGGACAATCATTGGCAGTAAAAACAATATGTCGATCAGCCGGTGTTTCAACATTGAGTACTTCTGCTACTAAAAGGTTTAAATCACCTAACTCCGCCTGGTCTTTGGAACCATTACGAAGATAATCAATAAATTGATCGATAATATTATTCATATCATCAATATCGTTTTCAATTCCTTCTTTAAGGAAGTCATCAAGCTCCGACATCATTTCTGTCGCCAAACGAATTCGAGTTAACGGTGTACGTAAGTCATGAGAAATACCTGCCATTAATAAATTACGATCATTCTCTAAATGCTTAATACCTTTAGACATATGATTAAAAGCTTGAGTTACAGCCATAATTTCTGAGGTACCATGCTCCGTTAATGGCTCAGGAAAATTACCTCGACCCACTTCTACAGCCGCTCTTTGTAATGACTTCAAAGGTCTATTGAGCTGCCTTACAAATACCCAACCGCCTGCAACACTGAGTACACCTATAATGCCAAGAAAAAAGATCAGTGGTGAGAAATTAGCTTCTTCTAAGCCCATTAATGGAATTTTAACCCATAAATTAGGAGCTTGAGGTGGACGAATCCAAAATAGATATTCGTCCCCTTGGGAAATTCTTACTTCAGCAGGGCCACCGAGTAATTCTGACATTTGCTCACTACGATAAGGGTAGTAGCCTGCAGATGCCAAACCTAACCTTAACGCATCTTCCTCTCGATAAACCCCTATTCCCGTTTCATGGTGAAAGGCTTCGGCCATTTTAGGGCTTAAGCTCGCATCGTTCAGATCAATAAACACAACCCGAATTTGCTTTGCTAATAACTGATTTATTTGCTGTTGATTAGGCTCTATTACATATAAGGCAAAAGAAATATAAGAAACAACTTGGTTTATAAATAGTAAAAAACCAATTAATAAAACAGTTTGGCCAAAAGCGCTACGGGGCAATACCTTCATGAAAAACCTTCAATGCGCAACTAAAACCTCACTTACAACAACTAACCTTTAGTACGTGGCTATAAAAACTAAGCTGACGTACCATCGGGGACAAAAACATAACCTAAACCCCAAACAGTTTGTAAATATCTAGGTTTAGCAGGATCTTGCTCTAACATACGGCGTAAACGTGATACTTGCACATCAATACTACGTTCAAGTGCTGAATAATCACGCCCACGTGCTAAATTCATTAATTTATCACGAGATAATGGTTCTCTTGGATGAGTTACCAAAGCTTTCAATACAGCAAATTCACCACTTGTTAATGGCATGCTAACATCGCCTTTTACCATTTCGCGAGTAGCCAAATTGAGTTCATAGTCACCAAAAAAAATATTATTTTCTGCCATAGAAGGAGCCCCTGGTGCTTCTTGTATTCTACGACGCAATACTGCTTTTATTCTGGCTAAAAGCTCTCTCGGATTAAAAGGCTTAGGCATATAATCATCAGCACCAATTTCTAAACCGATAATTCGATCAACTTCATCACCTTTTGCCGTAAGCATTACAATAGGGATATTGTTATTCTGTTGACGTAAACGACGACAAATTGATAGGCCATCTTCGCCTGGCAGCATTAAATCTAAGACTAACAGATGAAAATTTTCTCTCTCAAGTAATCTATCCATTTGCTCTGAATTGGCAGCACTACGAACAACATAGCCCTGTTCAACTAGATAACGTTCCAATAATGAGCGTAAGCGCATATCATCATCGACCACTAAAATTTTTTGGGTTTCTTGGGGCATTTTATTCTCACAAAAATATTTGCTTTCTATTAAAATGACTATAAGCGATATAGCAACAAATTAAAAAGAACGATTGGTAAATGTTTCAGGCCATTTGTTACAATTTATGACTACGTTAAAGCAAGCTCAAGAAATAATCTTAGGCTGTTTAATCCTATTAATCGTTATTGTAAATAATGAATTGCTTGCGCAGAAACACATTGAGTAAAACTTTTTTTACGTTCACTTCGAGATAAAGATTCGATAGTTTTTTCAACTAAGACCATTTTTTGTTGGCGTTCAACATCTGGCAAGTGTGCTAACTGTTCATGAAAACAACCGACAAGGCCAAAATTCAAGGCAGTATCAGACTGCATATTATCTTCATTAAGACAAAGCATCAATTTTTCTGCTAAGCGATTTTTGTCCATATTTAAAATGAGATCATTAAGCTTATACTTAACCGGCTCAATTTTACGTTCCTGATTACAGGCATATAACATGTCTGCAACCGCAACAATTGGAATTAATTGCTCGTGCTGCTCGCTAAATGTATTCTTTAACCAAGCGTTATGTTCAGCCACAGAATCGTTTCCTGCTAGATCACGTTGCTCAGCTGCAACCGAAAAAACACTTGAAAACAATAATATATATAAAAAAATCGACAATATTTTCATTCGTAAATTTAGTTTGCTTTATCAATGTAAATATAAGTATACCGCTTCTATTTGAAGATGCTAGCATCGAATAAAGGATTATTAGTAATCTTCACATTTAACACTTTCAATAAAAAAAAATTACTTATTCAGCGCTTAAAAGCAAAAAATTAACGTTTTATTTACATAATTGTGCAATTTTTAAAGCATAATTTTGGTTTTTATCGTATATTCAACATTGTTGAGCTTAATGTGTACTATTAATCACCTTAATATCTCAGCATTTTATTAGGAAAGCTAAAAAAAGTGAAATAAATGAGCCTTGGCTGCACTTTTAAAACACTACGAATAAACCAGGATGAAAATTATGAATGCAGAAGAAATAATTGAACAAATAACGCAAATGTCTTTACTTTACGGTCCAAAATTACTCGGTGCTATCGCGGTATGGATAATTGGTGGATGGATAGTAAAAGGTATTGGCAGTGCTTTTAAAAGCACATTAAGCAAAAGCAAAACTGATCCATCATTAATACCTTTCTTAACAGGTATTGTTAATGGCCTGTTAAAAGTAATGTTAGTTATAACTGTGCTAGGTATGTTAGGCATAGAAATGACTTCATTTATTGCTATTCTTGGTGCTGCTGGTTTAGCAGTGGGTATGGCATTATCTGGTACATTACAGAACTTTGCTGGTGGTGTGATGATTCTTATCTTCAAACCATTCAAGGTAGGTGATGTTCTACAAGCGCAAGGTTATACGGGTTCAGTAGCTGAAATACAAATTTTCAATACCATCATGAAAACACCTGATAACAAAACTATCATTATCCCTAATGGCGGTTTATCAACATCATCAATGGTTAACTATTCAACAGAAGCCAAACGACGTGTTGATTGGACAATTGGCGTTGCTTACGGCGATGACTTAGATAAAGCACGAGAAGTTATCAAGCGTTTATGTGATGAAGATTCACGTATATTAAAAGACCCAGCAGTATTTATTGCCGTTTCAGCGCTAGCTGATAGCTCTGTAAACTTCGCGGTAAGAGCATGGGTTAATGCGCCAGATTACTGGGGTGTACACTTCGACTTAAATGAAAAAGTTTATAAAACATTCGCAGCTGAAGGATTGAACATTCCTTTCCCTCAAATGGATGTACATCTTCATAAAGATTCTTAATAACAAGCTAAGTAATTATTTAGCTATATATTAAAAATATAAAAAAGAGCTAACCAATTAATTTGGTTAGCCCTTTTTATAGATGTGTAGTAATACCAATGTCAGTAAAGCATTGCCCACTTGTACTAGTTAAAATACCCTACAGCACCGTTGCTCTCAATTCAAATAATAGCTATAGCTCAATCAAGCACCTTGCTCTGATATTTTCCCCCTGCGCACAACAAGATCACAAACGTAATGAAACAGGCATAATAATAAACTTAATCATTTTCAAATAAGTGACGGTAAAATAGGTCAGTTCAAATTGGCTAACCTTTAATAAAAGATATAATATTAAATCTATTGCGTTGATTCTTACTCAATGTAAATTAACTTTAGCTCGGCTTAATAAATGTTTACCGACGATTAAAGCTAAAGTGCGCTTCTTTAATTACTTTTCCTGATTCATCAATTGGCGTTGTGAAGAAATCAACGTTAAGCTTATCATCATCGTTATCAAGCGTAATATGCGCGTAACCCCACACAAAACTTTTAGACCATAATAATTCATACTCGGGATAACGTTTTTCTTGTTGCTCGGCAAACGGGGTATGTTTACCACGCATTTTAGAAGCTGCACCACTAATAATTAAGGGTAGTGGCTCCATAGTTTTACCCGTATTTTCATCCGTATATTTTGAACAATCATCTGTTAAAAGCTCCAAGTCATGCTCATGACCTGCAATATATGCATCGGCATTTTTACATAATGTTGGTAAAAGTAGTTCACGTAGAACATGCCCTTCACTATATTTTGTGCCACCAATTGACCAAAGAATGTGATGACCATAAACCACTTTCCATTTAGCTGTAGATTTTTCTAACCCTTCTTTTAACCACTGAACTTGTATTTTATCTTCGCCGTTAACAGGGCTCTCATGTGGCTCTGCGATATCAAATTCACCTAATCCTTTAGTTTTGGCTTCTGCAACACTCATTTCACTGCCATCAGGCTTTAATGGAATTTCAAAAATAGGATTCGCAGCTAATAGCATATTGGTATCTAAAACAAAAAACTCAACATCATTACCTGGCGTGCCCATTTTGTATTGATAATAGCCCTTTTCATCTAAATGGAAGTTAGGCTGTTTCGCCATCCACTCAGTTTGAAGCGCAACACCTTTACGTGATGTTTTCCAATCATGATTACCTAAAGCTGAATAAATTATTATTTCTGGGTTTTCATCAATTAATGGCTGTAAAGGCTTTAAGATAAGGTCATTCATACGCTTTTGATCATCTTTGCCATCATCAGCATCGGCACCATCAGGGTAAATATTATCACCAAGCTGAATAGCAAAGTCACACACACGAGTGCTACAGGTTTCAGTCATTGCTTTACCCACAGCTAAAGCACCACCAAGCTCAGTTGTTATTGCAGTATTCGGATAAACATACAAGGGTGCATGGTCAAATTCTTCTAGCGGACGGTAGTCTTCTAACCAATCTTCTTTTTCTTTGGCAATAAACTCTGCTTTATTTTTGGGGTTTTTAATATGCTTAATTTTCGGATAATCATGATGATATCCACCATCGCCAAAGGCTAAAAACGAAATATTTTGATTTTCGCGCGTCTTATCTTTAACACCATTATTTTGTACATTCGCTTCTGATAAATTGGCATTAATACTTGTTTCAGCGCAACCTACGATTAATGAACCTGTCATTACTGTTGCCGCTAATACTCTAGTAAGCTTTACGTTTATTGTGCACGTTTTTCTCACCAGATAAGTAATTTTATTTAACATGTGAATACCTTTTCAATTATAGAATATAACAGCCGAGCACTAATACTAGGCTGTTATGGATGACTCTTATTTTAAACGTGTTTTAAAAGTGCTTTACAATTAAAGCGATGAAATAGTGATACCCAATTCAAACGTACGGCCATATTGCTCATATTGATAATTATATTGCTTCGCACCATGGTAGATATACATTGGTTCATCCGTTAAGTTCGACGCATTGAAGTAGAACTGAACGGTATCAGAAAAGTAATATTTACTACTAAAATCAACTTGAGTATGCGCGGCTTCATAGACAGCAACATCATTTTCATTGAATTGAAATGTTTTACTTTTGTAACTCGTACTTAAACGTGTGCTAATTTTATTATTTTCATAACCCAACGTAAAATTACCGATAACGTCTGACTGATTTGGTAATGCATCGTCAGCATCAACAAGTGTGCCATTAGCACCCAATAAAAGGCCTGAATCAAAGCTCTTGTTCCATGCCAATTCAAGCCCAATTAATGAAGCTTCACCACCATTTATTGGCTGAATTACTTCTGTAAAACCGTCCCAACTACCATTGTCTTCTACTTCGCTTAATACAATAAAGTTACCAATATCTTTGTAAAAAACACCCGCAGAAATTACCCCTATATTTTCTGGGTAATATTCAATAGATGCATCAATATTTTGTGACTCATAAGGTTCTAAATCAGGATTGCCTACTTCAGCTTTACGTTCCGTTTCCGTTACGCCATCTTCTTCACTAACTTCAGTTTCAATTAATTGATATGCAGCTGAATCACCGAACGTTGGACGCGCAATAGTCTGAGTGTAAGCAAAACGTGCGATTAAGTTGTCACGTAGAGTGTACTTAACGTTAATACTCGGTAGTAAGTAGTCATAATCTTTCGACACATTCCATGTTTCAATATTTGGTATTTCGGTATTATTAACGTCATCAACCACTAATTCAACACGGTTACCTGTCGTTTCAAAATCCGTACTTTCATAACGTAGGCCTGTCACTACTTGCCATTTTTCAATGTCTAAAGTCATCATAGCGTATAACGCCAAAACATCTTCGCTACTCGTATATGAATTAGCACGTGTTTCGATATCTGACTCAGTTTGATTTAACGAAAAACTACTTCTATTCGCTTTAACATAATCTTGTATACCCTGTTGAGAAAGACCTGGACCAAAATCTCCTAGGCTATAATCGACCGTACCACTGTTAAAATTTTCAGCCGTTACGTCACCAAAATCACCATCGTAAAGTATTGAGCTAACACTTTTATCTTTTTCACGACTACGATATTTACTACCAAATTTGAAAGCACCGTTATTATTTTGCCAAACAAAGTCTTTAGTTAAATCTAAACCTAAACTTATTTCCTCATCTTCTGAGTTGTTATTTTCATAAACAACTTCATCCATTTCAAAAATATTTAAATCATGAGCACTGGCGGATTGTGTTAATACTGGACTATCATTTGAACTGGTATACCCCAAATCAATATCTTCACCAACAAACGTGACATCCATTCTATCGGGTTCATTTTCACTCGATTTTGAATAACCTAATTGATACTCAACTAACCAGTCATTTAGTTGGTTTTCACCACCAACAACCATTGAGAGAATTTCTTGCGTTTCATATCGATCTTTAGTGTCTCGTTCTAGTTCCGCATTATTGTATTGCGCAGAATTACTTGTGTATGAGTTCAAGACCCCTTTATCAAACTTAAATTCTTTACGTAATCGATATTCATCATCAGAAAACTCACTGTAAAAGCTGCGTAGGTAATATTTGTCTGTGGCTGAGGCGTATAAATCAAGATTTAATGCTGCACCAAAACGTTCACGCTCAATAGTATAAGAACGCTGTTCTATTTCTTCAGCACCAAATATCTCTATATCTTCACCATTAATATCTTCAACTTCAATGATATTCCAACCACCATCAGTTTCACTGTTTTCCGAGCCAAAAGAACGTTTAAACCATGATAATGCGCCAGCAACACCTAGCTGCATACCATCATTAAGTTGATAAACATCTGAATAACTTCCTGAAAGTTTAGGACTCGCCTCGCTGACTTGCTCATTGTATGACCCTTGAGCTGTTAAGCTATAATATTGACCTTCACGATCAAATGCGCTTAAACTTTTTACTTCAATTGAACCACCAACAGCATTAGCATCCATGTCTGGTGTTACAGTTTTGCTAACTTCTAAGCTAGCAATTAATTCACTAGGAATGACATCCATAGCGACACTACGTACACCTGCTTCAGGTGATGGTACATTTAACCCATTAATAGTGACATTATTTAAATTAGGATCAATTCCTCGAATAGCAACAAAACGACCTTCTCCTTGGTCACGCTGAATGGATAAACCGGGTAAACGTTGTAATGCTTCAGCCGCATTTTGATCAGGTAATTGTCCTATGCCATCAGAGCTCACAACTGATAGTTGGCGATTTGCATTTTTCTTACGGTTTAATGCCCCCGCTTGACCAGCACGTTGACCATAAACAATCATATTATCTACATTACTATCAGTTACACCGATAATATAATTTTGGCTTGCTGCTTGTTCTGCCGTTATCGTTAGTGTTTTTCGTATCTCTGGTGTACCAAGATAATTAATCACTAAAGTATACTGACCCTCAGGTAAGTTAGAAAAATAGAATGAACCATCACGCTTACTTACCGTGGTTAAGTTTAATTCTTCAATTTTTATTGAGGCACCTTCAAAATAAACACTGTTATTAGCATCAGTAATACGGCCTAAAAAATCAGTTTCAGCAAAGACATAGCCTGAGGAAAGCGCCATAGTACTCGCTAATGCGGTACTCAATATTGCTTTATTAAGGATGGATAATTGTAATTTTTTTTTGGTATATTTCATGTTTTTTGTCTCATGGTTATAGTGTTATTTTTTGATGGTGCTACTTTTTAATGACGCTACGGTAAACAACAAAAATGACATAAATATTTCACTCAACTTTTAAAGTAAGCTAACCCACAAAATCTAACTAATTCCCTCCTATTTATTGATGAAAAAATAACAAAATGAGCTTATATGACCCCTACCTCCCTCCATTAAACTGAAGTACATCTCAATAAAGGCTATTCAAATACACTTATAGCGTTAATTTTTGCAGGTAGTTATATATTAACGGTCATAAAAGTGTCACTTGTTTGAGCTAAAATGACCCTACTCTCGTTAAAGTAGATATATTCGTGTACACAATCACTTCATCACAACTTATAAAGCACTAAGATTATGAACTTAGATTTGTTTAGTTTTCATCGTTACTTGTTCATTGTCTTGTTTTTGGCTATTGCTAGCGTTGCCACACTTACCTTTCAACTAGGTGAACTAAAAACATATGCCGACATTGATTTTTTTGATGTAATGGGTGAAGGAGGCATAACCTTAATAACACTTGTTTGGGTTTTTTTTATATTAATTAGTCGTCCATCAGGAAAGGTTACTCACTTACTTTTCACCGGATTAACACTCACCCATATCTCGATGTTACTCGACTTTCTTGATGAGTTTTTACTCTACCCTGAAGATAATACTTGGCTAACAACTATTGAGTCACTGCCAGCGCCTATTGGCATGATGATTATGTCTATCGCACTATACCAATGGCATTTAGAGCAAGTAAGCATTAACACACAACTGCGAAAAACTGAGCGATATTATCGCGACCATAGCCTGACTGATTTTGTCACGGGCTTATACAGCGCTAAATATATGAAAACACAATTGCAGCGCGAAATAGTGAACGCGAAAAATGTAAACGGTAATGACCACAACCATCATGAAAACAAGCCAAAGCAAATACTAACATCCACTTTAATGCTTATTGATATTCGTCAATTTGATCAATTTAATCGTAAACATGGTGATAACCAAGGCAATATATTATTACGTGAAATTGCACAAATTATTCTCATGAACTTACGAGATAACGACTTAGCCTGTAGATATGCAAGTGACTGTTTTATTGTATTAATGCCGAATACTGACACGAAAACTGCTGAGCAAGTAGCTCGTCATATAGAAAAGTCTATTGAGCACTTAGCCTTTAAAGTCGGCTCCTCTACTGCGGCTAATTATCAGCATGTCGCTAGTTGCGTGATGAGCTTTAATGGTAAAGATGATCACCTAACGGTTTTAGAGCAGTTGAACGACCGCATGAGAATAACTAAGCAAAGATTGCACCAGCAACAACTAATTAAGAAAGATGTAGTAACTCAGCGAGATAACGTTGCAACCAAAAACACTATAATTGGCTTAGCTCCGGTTCAATTAAAGCAACAGACCAATAAGTATATGGTTAATTGATGAAAACTTTCGACCGAGATGATGATGTTATTCTGTGTCGTCAATTTGTGGTAGCTTTAGTTGATTTGGCCAAACAAAGCGGTATACATCCTGATAAAGTATTAAAAGGCACTCAGTGCTTTTATTCAGATTTAACAATGAGTAACGCACTTATTTCAACGAAAGAATTTCTTACTATTATTGATAATGCCGTAAAACTTACCAAACGTGACGATTTAAGTTTTATTTTAGGACGTAAATATTTCCCCAGCCAATTGGGCGCTCTGTCTCAAGCCTTGCTCAACTGTAAAAACATTGCCCACATGATAAAGTTGTGTCAGTTATTCCAATTTCAATTATTCCCTTTTTTATTTTTTACACTGATCAAAAGTCGTAAAAACAACGAAATAAAAACACATTTACTGCTTAATAGCGCTATAGGTTCTTTAACCGAGAGCCAAGAACGTTTTCTTTATGAGTTTGTATTAAGTGCCATAACAGGCGCACTAAAGTATCGTTTCGGTAAGGCAATCCCAGTCACTATTCGGTTACCTTATGAAACAGTAGAGCATATAGAGCAATACCATGTAAATATTGGCAGTAAACCTTATTTCAACCAACCACTTGCCATGTTAAGTATCTATGATAAATGGCTTTATCACTCCATTGATAACTGTAGCTCATCATTAAAGAAGCTTGCTATAGCTGAAGTTAAAAATAACGAAAAAAACAAGTTACACATAGGGTTTACACAAGCGGTATGTCAGTTTATAAATAGTAATTTAGCTCATAATGCATGCAAGCCGTATGATGCTACTAAAGATATTAGTTTACAAACCTGCGCAAAATACTTTGCAGTGAGTCCTGCAACATTAAAGCGCAAACTTGCTCAGCACCACACCAACTTTCAACAATTACTAGATAAGATGCGCCGCCAACATGCTGTATTTGCAATAATAGAAAACCAACAAAGCAATGAGTGCATTGCCTCAAGCTTGAAGTTTAATGATATACCAAACTTTAGAAGAGCCTTTAAGCGCTGGACCGGGTTAACACCCAGCGCTTTTAGAGAAAATGAACAATATTCGCTGTTAACATAACCGTTAGTTGATAACTATTAGCTGGTAACTATTTAGCGGATAACCATGCAGAAAATAATTATTCTTTGATATTTTTTGCGAAATATATTTTTGCTTGTTCAGTCACTTTAGGCGCTAATAATACAGTAGATATCATTGTTGGGATTGCCATTAACGCATACATGATATCAATTAAATTTATAACCAATGCGAGTGAAGACACCGCACCAACAATAATTAAACACAAATAAAACCAAACATAAGCTTGCTCAAAACGTTCGCCCAATAAAAACTCTGCACATTTGCTACCATAATACCAAAAAGTTAGTACCGTACTTGTACTTAGAAAAAACACCACTAACGTTAATAAATAGCCGCCAATACTTGGAAATGCTTGTTCAAATACGTGTGCTGTTAAACTCACACCTGTTAGCTGTAAATCCCCTATATCTGTAACTAAAATAGCTAAAGCAGTACAGGTACAAACGATTAAGGTGTCGACTATTGGTCCAAGTGTAGCAACTAATCCTTCACGGGTTGGCTCATTCGTTTTGGCTGCACCATGCGCCATTGATTCAGTTCCAATACCTGCTTCATTAGAAAAAGCACCTCGCTGCACCCCAATTAAAACAACAGAGCCAATAAAGCCACCAGCCACAGATGAACCACTAAAAGCACCTACAAATATTGAAGAAAAAGCACTAGGAATAGCAGAGAAGTTCATAGCTAATACTCCTAATGTTAAAACAAAATAACAAATGACCATTGCAGGAATGACACTACTCGTAATTTTCGCTAACCGTTGAAGTTTACCCATAACAATATAAGTAATTAACATACAAAGAAATAAACCAGTCACTAAATCAAAAGTAAAATGCTCATTAACTGTGGCTAAGCCGTGAGGAATAGCGATAACATCGCGTAGCACTTGTACCAACTGGTTTATTTGAAAAATAGGTAAAGCGCCAAACATTCCTCCTAAGCAAAACAACCAAGCTAAAGGTAACCATTTCTTGCCTAATCCTTCACGAATAACATACATAGGGCCACCTTGAATGCGCCCACTGCGATCTAACCCTCTATATTTTACTGCTAAGGTTGCAGTATAAAATTTCGTTGCTATGCCAACAAGCGCCGTGATCCACATCCAAAAAATAGCGCCCGCACCACCAATAGTGATAGCAACAGCAACACCGGCGATATTCCCTAACCCTAATGTCCCTGACAACGCGACCGTTAACGCTTGAAAATGCGTTAAATCACCTGGCGCTTTCTCTTCTTCTGAAAATTTACCTGACGTTATATCAACTGCATGTTTTAAATAACGATAGGGTAAAAAACGACTATGAAAAACAAAAAAAAGGCCGCCTCCCACCAGTAAAATAACAAGGGGTAAGCCCCACATAAAAGCTGCGATTTCTCCAAGGAGGTTAGTTAATTCAGTCATATTTAATTGATTTTACTTTTATTAGGTTTTAAATTTAATTGGTTAGACAATGATTTATATATCAATAATATTTTTCTTTGTTTACAGGCTATAGCAGCAGACTTTGGTCTATTTCATGATATGAATCTGCAGCATTAATTAGTGAATTAGCAGTTAAATTAGGCACACCATAAACAATCGTTTTGACAGAAAATTCAGCTTTAATATGCTTTAATAACAAGTCAAAATCCCCATCGCCAGATAATAATACTACCGTATCGATATTTCCGCTTGCCGCTGCAGTCAACACGTCTATCGTAATACCAACATCCCAATCACCTTTAGCGGAACCATCACTACGTTGAATAAACGGTTTTAATTTCACATCAAAGCCAATGTGCTTTAGTGCTTTTTGAAATTTATGCTGCTGATCATCACTACGTTGAATGGCATAAGCGTTTGCTTGTACTATATCTCCTTGTGACATCAATTCTTGCCACAATAATCGGTAGTTAAACTGCCGCTGATAACTATCTCTAGTAGTATAATAAATATTTTGTACATCAACAAAAACAGCAATTTTTTGCAAAACATTTCCTTTAATACGTTAATAAAATTAGTTTACAAATCAACCAGAACAATGACATAAATACTTGTTACTATTACAATATAAAGTTAAAGTACAGACAAGGTTAAAACAAATTAGCACATGGTTTAGGAATAAGGTATGCCTTTCGACAATAACTATCAAGTTTCATCAAATTTTAGTGAACTGGCTAATAATTTTCTTTCAAACCATTTAATCCCGCCTACACCAGCAAATTATGCCGTTATCTACCTTTATATTAGTAATGAAAATGAATTATTAACTGCAGCAATAGATGAAAAAATTCAACAAAACATACCTATTATGGCTGACTTTCTAGCTGATTTATTCAAACGTTTTGTTTCTTTTAGTGAACAAATTGATAGTACGGTAATATCACCCTTTGAAGAAGTATTAAGTTCCACGTTAGAGCAAATAAGTTTACAAGTAGGTAATGAAGATAAAGTGACCACTAGCCTACATAAACTCAAGATTATTTTGTCAGAAGACAAACATCATAAGTCGCTTAAAAAATATTGTTAGTTATCTATCTGACACTATTAATAATACCAAAGATCAGCATCATGAATTATCAAAAAAATTGTCAACAACTCAGCAAGAAATCAATCAACTAAAACATAAACTTGAATCATCAAGGCAAGAAGCTTTAGTTGATTCGTTGACTGGTTTATTAAACCGTCGGGGTTGCGATGATAAATTACAAGCATTAGATTTTGAACAGACACATTCTTCTCTTGTTATCGACATAGACCACTTTAAAAAGATTAATGATAATTTTGGCCATTTTATTGGCGACAAAGTAATACAACGTATTGCTAAAATTATCAAAAGTCACCTTACAGAACAAGATTTTGCCGTACGCTTTGGCGGGGAAGAATTCTTAGTTGTAATGACTAACAAGTCAATTATTGAAGCCAAAGAAGTGGCAGAAAAAATTCGCATTGCCATTGAAAAAATGAAATTAATTCAAAGAGAAACAAATGACCCCTTACCCCCCATCTCTGTTTCTATCGGCATAGCACAAAATAATAATGCACAAGATTGGCCAAGCTTATTTAAAGAAGCTGATAATGCCCTTTATCAGGCTAAAAAATCAGGAAGAAATCGCTGTATTTGTGCATAAAACTACGAGTTCATCAGCGTTATCTTGAACTGGTTTACGTATAAATGTTAAACTGGAGTCTCTGAATTTCCTACACAAGTAATAGTAGCAGTCATGACATCTGTTTTACGTTCTTTTTTTTATTTATTATTAAAGTTTCCCCTTCGTTTATTCTTACGTAGCAAAATTGTACTAGATGCAGAAACAGCAGTTGAAACATCTACACAGCCTATTTTTTATATTGTTAGCCATCAATCTGCTAGTGATTTATTAGCATTACAAAAAGCATGTAAAGATCAAAATTTACCTGATCCTTTAAGCAAAATAAAAATAAACAATAAGCTCTTTGAGCGCACTATATGTTTAACAAAACCCACGTCACTTTTCGGATTCAAACGCCGAAAAACGCAAGCATTACAGCAAGGGTTAGCCATATTAAATGAACACCACATTGATAAAACCCTTGATGGCCAACTTATTCCAGTGAACCTTATTTGGGGACGTATTCCTACCAAAGAAAAAAATAATGCGAACGTTTCTTCACTATTGGCAGAGCAAGCTTCTCCGACTTGGCTGAGAAAGTTTTTTATCGTGCTATTTTTAGGCCGTGATAATTTAATACGTTTTAGTGAAGTACTTTCTTTACGTAATATGTCTGACAACCACGGAAATGATAAAGATACCGCCCATAAATTACTTCGTGTTGCACGTTTCCATTTCCATCGTCAAAACATAGCAGCTAAAGGCCCTAGACTTATTCATCGTGAACAAATGTTTACCGCCTTATTTGCTAACCCTTCAATAAAACGAATAATCAAAGACGAAGCTAAAAATAAAAATATCAGTCCTGAAAAAGTGAAAAAACAAGCTTTGGGTATGATGGAAGAAATAGCTGGCGATTATAGCGTTTCATTAGTACGCCTAGGCGAAAGAATCTTACGTTGGTTATGGGGCCGATTATATACAGATATAAAAGTAAACAATTCCCAAGTATTAAGAAAATTAGCACAAGATGGTCATGAAATTATCTATGTTCCCTGTCATCGCAGTCATATGGATTACTTACTACTTTCTTACGTGATTATTCAAGAAGGCTTAGTAATGCCACGTATTGCGGCAGGTATAAATCTAAATTTCTGGCCAGCTGGCGCTATTTTCAGAAAAGGTGGTGCATTCTTTATTCGCAGAAGTTTTGCTGGCAACCGTTTGTATTCCACTATTTTCCGTGAATATTTAGGCTTACTTTTTGAACGAGGTTATGCTGTTAAATATTACACAGAAGGTGGCCGTAGTCGTACAGGACGACTATTACCACCTAAAACAGGCATGTTAGCCATGACCATTCAAAGCTTATTGCGCGGTATTGATCGCCCATTAACGTTAGTGCCGGTCTATTTAGGTTATGAACATGTCATGGAAGTTGGTACTTACCATAAAGAATTAAGTGGTAGTGAAAAGAAAAATGAATCGATCTTAGGTGTACTTAAAGCCATTAAAAATTTACGAAATTACGGTAATGGCTATGTTAATTTTGGCGAACCCATTAATATTAATAATTATTTAACGGAACAAGTACCGCACTGGAAAGATGCGATAGATCCTATCGATCCACAGAAACCCAATTGGTTAACGCCAACGGTAAACGATATTTCAAACCAATTAATGACTAACATTAACCAATGTGCGGCGATTAATGGTGTTGCATTAGTCGCATTAATTTTGCATGCCAGTGAAAACAAAGCACTTGCAAAGCATGACTTAGAGAAACATTTAGATTTCTTTCTCAATATTCAACGAGAAGCCCCTTTCAGTGAACAACTAACTATACCTGAAGAAAATGGAGCAGAACTACTTGCTCATGTAATTTCTCTGAATAAAGTAACAATTTCTGAAGATAGCTTTGGCACTATTATTTCTTTAGACAGCTCTGCAAGTTTAGAAATGCGTTATTACCGCAATAATATTCTACACACCTATGCTTTAAGCTCTTTAATATGTCGATTACTAACGCATAATAGTAAAATATCTAACGAGCAAATAGTTAATCAAAGCATCAACTTAATAGCAACATTGAAAGAAGATTTATTCTTATGGCAAACACCTGAACAAATTGCCTTACAAGTTGAACAACTGCTAACAACCTTAGAAAGTAGTGGTGTAATTAAACACACTGAATCAGATTTTTGGTCATTAACAAAAGATACACAACTACTGAACCAGATTCACTTGATGGCTGAATGTATTGATGAAAGCCTACAACGACTTGCAATTATTACGTCTCTAGCAACACGATTAACGCCGCTAACGAGAAGAGAATTGGAAGAAAAAGTAGTCGCTATTGCCAAACGTTTAGCCGTTTTAAACAATATTACAGCGCCTGAATTTATTGACAAAAAATCTCAATCAACATTAATAAATACTTTGCGTGAACAAGGTTATTTAGCATTAAATGATGACGGACTACTTGTTGTATGTCCTAGTATGACAGAGCTTAAATCTTCAATTACTAATTTAGTCTCTATTGAAGTTTTACAGAGTATTGCTAGATAACCATAAATTGGTTTAGGCTAAATAGCTTGAGTTAATTTTAATTAGGTTAGCAGTGCAGATGTAGGACTGATTGTGATTAGATTTAATTAAATCAAGTTTAATGAACAGTTCGATGAGAAATAGGGTTCGGCTAGAACCCTATTAACTTTACTTAGCGATTGACGCTAACTCTATAGACACTTGTTCAATGCCTTCTTTAGCAATCTTGTTACTCAATTCAGCCTGCTTACTACTTAACAAAGAAATACCCTCTACTACCATATCAAAGGCTTTCCATTCGCTTGTTTGTTTATTTTTTCGCATTTTAAAAATAACATCTATTGTTGGACTATTTAACTCAACTATTTGCACTTTAATCCCTACAATTTTTTTTCCTTCAACAGACTTTTCAGGTTCAAATACAATATCTTGAGTTTTGTATTGCATTAAAGCATTAGCATAGGTTCTTGATAAATAACTGCGCATTGAGTCAACAAATTGCTCTCTCTGCTCTTTAGTGGTGTTCTTCAAATGCTTACCTAAAATACGATATGACGCGTATCTATAATCTATTGATGGCATCAACTCTTCTTCAACAATATTTTGCATTAACTGAGGAAACTTTATAATTTCTTGCTGGCTAGCAGCAATACGACTAAATAATTTATCACCCACCTTTTCCAACACAACATAAGGTGAAGATTGATCCATTCCATAAGATAAAGCGGACATAGAAAATATTACTAAAAATATCGCTATGGAATTTACTATACGTTGCATTCTTTGCTCCTGAAAAACTCTTTTAATTTAGTTCTTGTGATTAACACCAACAATAAACCGACCGTTCGGTTTATTTGATAAGCGAAGAATATCACCGACCGATCGGTTTGTAACTATTTATTTGTATTATTTTTTAAATTCATCATAGAAAAGATGAAGGATAATATTAATTCTTAAACATATTGAACGTAGATTTACTTTCTCAACGCACGAATATAAACACAAAGCTCTAACATAACTTGTTGAAATAAAGATTTATTACGTGAACCTTTACATAGTGTTGTCGCACCATAAAAAGTGGCCACAATAAAATAAGCAACTTGTGTGAATGTTATATTGTCACGCAAATCATTTTTTACTCGCCCGAAAGACTCAACCATTAATTCATTAAGTTTTTCTTGCATTGTCAATATTCGTAAGCGAAAACCTTCATCAACATTTGCCATTTCTTCACAAAGGTTATTTAACGGGCAGCCGCAAACAGCTTCGCTACAGACCATGGCATCACACATTGACATGAAAAAATCACATAAACCTTCTATTGGATCATCATGACTCAACGCCGGTTGCCAAGTATCTAAAAAGATAGGTATATATTTCTCTTCAAAAACCGCATACCCCAACTCAAGCTTATTAGTAAAATGATAATACAAAGCCCCTTTCGAGATACCACAGCGGTTAATTATAGTAGACAAACCAGTTGCTTGAAAACCATGCAGATGGATTTCATCCGCCGCTACAGCAAGTATTTTTTCACGTGTTTGTTCAGCATCACTCATGATTACGACTCTTAATATTGACAGTTTTTAACACCAAGATATTAACAAACCGATTGGTCTGTTGCAAGAAAGATGTGTAATACGGTTGGTTTGTTGTGACTAAAAACTTCAATCTAAAGCTTATTGCATTAGGTCACCATACTAACAATACAACTAAAAATCAGTGTTTAACAAATATAAACCTTAGGATTATAAATATATAAGATTACTTACAATATAGCTCTTTTAATCGATGATTATCAATGATATAAAATGACAAAATATATACTTAAAGGATTAACTGTGAAAAAAATATTACTTCTAACCTACCTATTTTTATCATCTAAAAGCTTTGCTTTAGAACTTGCAAAATACCCAATAGAACTTAGTTCTGGTGACGGTGTTAATGTTGTTATTGCGCCGACAACAGACAAAAAACAAGCGTTAATAAAAGTAACAGGTATTAATCACGAGATTGATGGCATTACATTTTTGACTGATTTAAAGCCTCACGGCAGTAACAACGCTTATAAATACACTTATGACGGATCTGAGCGTAGCTTAGTAACAGTTAGTGAAGGATATCGTTGTTGCTCTTATACTCTCTATATACCAGAAACACGAGATGGCACTTATTTATCAAAAAAAGAAGAATCTAGCCCGGCAATAGTGGCAGATTTAAAAGCGCAATATGAACAACAATTAGGCCAAAGTATTCAAGCTAAGTTGGCGAATTTTAATCGCGAAAAACACTTAGGTTATCAACAGAAGAAGATCTCTGCAGCCAATAGTGAAATTGATAAGCAGTGTGGATTAAAAATAGAAACAACAGTCGAGTGGAAAGCGATTAATGATGATATTTTAAAGGACTATGCAGTAGGGGCATTTTGCGCACAAGTAGCTACTGAAATGGCGAATATGTGTAAAAACAATCAAAGCTTTAAAAACGATATAGCTCATATTAATGCTATTGAATGTCAATTTACTGATAAGTTAAAACTGCGTCAAAATGGTGAGACTCTGACATTTAAAACAGCGCCTAAAGCCCCCAACCAACGCCAATTCATTCAATCTTATTTACTAAACTTGTAATGTAAATTTAAAAACCCGTTAACTTTTCGATTAACGGGTCTCCTTAATAGGCAAAAGAGGATAAGACAAATACATGTGATTAGATAATCGCCAAAAAGGCTTACCTAATCACTAAATAGTGAAATTTTATATCGTATATACCAAGTTATTTTGTGTCACCTTTTGCTAAAAACCTTCTAGTACTATTTTACCTATTGATTTTCCTGATTCAATTTCTGCATGCGCCGCACGTAAATTTGTCGCATTAATCCCCCCTAAGTGCTTACCTACTGTAGTTTGGAGATAGCCTTGATCAATTAACTCAGCAATACTATTCAGTAAATTATGTTGCTCATTGATATCCTCTGTTTGAAACATAGAACGAGTAAACATAAATTCCCAGTGTAACGACAAGCTTTTCGGTTTAAGTTTTTTAATATCGACAGATTGTGGATCATCAATTAAAGCTATTCTTCCCATTGGTGCTAACAATTCTACATAACTATCCATATATGAATCTGTATGAGTAAGACTAGCAACATGAGTGACTTGCCCAACATTCAGCTGTTCAATTTGTGCAACTAACGGTTTTGAGTGATCAACAACATGATCAGCCCCCAGTTTTTTCACCCATTCTGCAGAGCTATCACGAGAAGCAGTAGCAATCACAGTTGCGCCGGTTAAAGCACTCGCCAATTGTACTAAAATGGAGCCAACACCACCGGCAGCACCAACAATCAAAAGAACATCCTTGGATTTCTCTTTGTTATCGGGTTGTTGCTGTTTAATTGCTAAACGCTCAAACAATAACTCCCAAGCAGTAATAGACGTTAATGGTAAGGCCGCAGCTTCACTATCGGATAAACTTTTAGGTTTATTACCTACAATACGCTCATCAACTAGTTGATATTCTGCATTACAACCTTGACGATTTAAATCGCCTGCATAAAAAACACTATCACCGAGCTTGAAGTGAGTAACTAACTCGCCCACACCAACGACTTCACCAACAGCATCCCAACCAATAATTTTATATTCATTCGCCTCAGGAGCGGCATTTTGACGAATTTTACAATCAACAGGATTAACTGCAATTGATTTAACACGCACTAATAAATCATGCCCTGAAGCCGTTGGTTGCTGCATTTCAATATCGACTAAAGAAGCAAGTTCACTAATAGGTAAAGATTTTTCATAGCCAATGGCTTTCATGGTTATTCTCCGGTACGTTTATAATTGCAAATTAGAATTGATACTGAACTTATACTAAACAGATTAAAGATCCTATTAAATCTTAAAAACTACTAAAAATAGCTGAAATAAAATAGTAACAGTAAATCCCTTGCAATTAAATAGACGATCGGTCTATTATATAGAAATAAGTAACATCGAAATAAATAGAATATAAATGAATATGCCAACAACCAAACCACGACGTGGTAGACCACCAAAAGTATCTCATGAAAATAGAGACACTAAAGCGGAGTTAATCCGAAGTGGACTTGAGCAATTAACAGAAAATGGCTTTGCTTCATCTGGTATTGATAAAATTTTAAAAAAGGTGAAAGTACCTAAAGGCTCTTTTTATCATTATTTTGCCAGTAAAGAAACGTTTGGTCAGGCTGTTATAGATAACTATGCAAAGTATTTTGCCAATAAGCTCGATACTTGTTTATTAGATGAATCATACCCAGCTTTAGAGCGCATAAGTAATTTTGTAGAAGATGCGAAAATGGGCATGATTCGACATAATTTTAAACGCGGTTGCTTAGTTGGTAATTTAGGTCAAGAAGTCGATTTATTACCCGAAAGCTATAGGGAACAGTTAGTTGACATACTTCATTCTTGGCAACACCGCGTAGCACAATGTTTAACAACAGCGAAAACAGAAGGTCAAATATCAGCAACAGCTGATTGTGAATTACTCGCCGAATTTTTTTGGATTGGTTGGGAAGGAGCGGTAAGCCGATCGAAGCTAGTACAAAGTACCCAACCTTTAGATAACTACTTTAATTGTTTTATCTCAAGTTTACCGAGATAAAATTTACCATTTCATAGACGATCAGTCTAAATAAGGAGAATACAATGTTCAACGGTATTTTAATTGAAAAGAATGACAATAATTATCAAGCAGCGGTGAAAAGCATTGATGAGAGTATATTACCTGAAGGTGATGTTACTGTTAATGTTTCACACAGCACGCTTAATTATAAAGATGCTTTAGCCATTACAGGAAAATCACCGGTAGTAAGAAAGTTCCCTATGATCCCAGGGGTTGATCTAGTTGGTACAGTCACGCACAGTGACAGTGAAAAATTCAAGATAGGCGATGCCGTTATACTCAATGGTTTTGGCGTCGGAGAGACTCACTGTGGCGGTTTAGCACAAAAAGCACGCTTAAAAAGTGAATGGTTAATACCTTTACCTAAAGCGTTTTCACCGCATCAAGCAATGGCGATTGGTACTGCTGGCTACACTGCGATGCTTTGCGTTATAGCACTTGAAAAACACGGTATAACACCTGATAAAGGTGAAATTTTGGTCACTGGCGCTAACGGCGGAGTTGGTAGTTTCTCAGTGGCGATATTAGCTAAACTTGGCTATAAAGTGGTTGCTTCTACAGGACGAGTTGACCAAGCACAGTATTTAGAGAAACTAGGAGCATCCGAAGTTATTGATCGAAATACTTTATCTGAGCCTGGTCGTCCATTAGCCAAAGAACGATGGGCTGGAGCTATTGATTCTGCAGGCAGTCATACCTTAGCCAATGTTTGCGCTAGCACAAAATATGGCGGTGTTGTTGCTGCATGTGGTTTAGCACAGGGTATGGATTTACCTGCCACAGTGGCTCCTTTCATTTTACGCGGTGTCACTTTAGCCGGTATTGATAGCGTCATGCGCCCAATTGAAGATAGACTAGAAGCATGGCAACGCCTTGCTGACATTTTAGACCCTACAGTTTTTGATGATATTTCTACTGATATCACCTTAACAGAAGCGCTTACTGTCGCTGAAGATTTAATAGCAGGTAAAGTACGTGGTCGTGTCGTAGTAGATCTTAACCAATAATAGAATCTATTCTTATAAAATACTAATAGCGGTTTATAAGAAACGTGTAGCTGATCAATAACAACATTATCAGCTACACAATACTTTATAAAACAGATTACACAAACAGCTAAAATCAATCACCTTAATCACGATGAAACATCACAACTGAAAATTGATGACATTTGTCACATCAATGTGATGACAAAACTCTCTACAATCATTCTACCGTTTAGCCAATACTATCTACGTCAACTAAACAGGAGAATGACATGAACATCAACAAAACATTAATCACTTTAGCAGTAACATTACAAATGTCTTTTAGCGCAGTTGCAGCACAGGCTGGCATTGATCAAATTGAAAAGGCTGCTAGCGTATTAGATATCCCAACATTACAATCTATTGCAACCAATGTGTCAGACTACGACCAAGCACTCGCCTATTACCGTCTTGGTTTAAGTGCACACCTAAAAGGGCAGAATGCACTAGCGATAACAGCAATAGATCAAGCAATTAAATTGCTTGAACAACTTAATGAATCATTCATTAATAATGTAGAAGTAAAAGCATTATTAGCACAGGTTTACGGCTATAAAATTGCACTAGAGCCGATGAAAGGCGTAAATTATGGACCAAAATCAAATGCCATAATCTCTGAAGCAGAAGCGTTGGCGCCTAATAACCCTAGAGTACAGCTCGTTATCGGTATTAGTAAATTAAACACGCCAGAAATGTTTGGCGGTAGTCGCGAAGCAGCCTATCAGGCGTTTGACAAAGCTATCACTGCGTATAATAACGCTGATAAAAATGCTAACTATAATTGGGGTCATGCTGAAACCTATACTTGGCGTGGACTTATTCATATGAAAAAAGGTGAAGTTGAACTAGCAAAACAAGACTGGCAGTTAGCATTAAACATTACCCCTGATTATGGCTGGGCTAAAATGTTATTAGCACAAAACCAATAACATAACTAAGAATCAATAAGTAATAATGGCATTATGCTAACTCACTGAACGCTTTTTGAGCTCTCACTCAAAAAGCGCGACTTTGCCATAGCACATAATGTTATTTTCCAAGAGAAAAAAGGAATGAAAAATGACCGAAAACCCTTTAAAAGCAAAAGATGAACAACCGTTTGTTATCGACCCTATTGCCGATACTGGTGCAGCTAAATGGAGTTACTTTTCACTAACATTCTCATTATTCTATTTCTTTCATATCATTGCTAAGTATGAACAATATACAAATACCCAATTAATAAGCGTATTTGTTATCTATATTTGCTTTATTGCCTTATTTTTTCAAGCAATACGGTCAACAGGGAAAGCTGTACTAAAACCGATTATTGCAATTGTTATATTATCAGCTGTCGGTGCAGCCATAAACCCAGGAACTAATGCATTATTTGGATACGCTGCCTTTTTTAGTGGTTACTATTTTTTAAGAAAGTATGCGGTACTGTTATTAATATTGAACTTAGCAGCACAAATTTCTTCCGCGTTAATACTTGATTTACTTAGCCCTTATTATCTTGGACCTTCTCTTGCTTGCTCATTTAGCCTGTTTGTCTATGGTATTTTTAGCCAAAAAGAATATATACATAGTTGTTTACAGCAAAAGAAAAATCAACAAATTGAACAACTAGCCGCGATTGCTGAACGAGAAAGAATTGCGCGAGATATGCACGACTTACTAGGCCATTCGTTATCATCATTAGCTTTAAAATCTGAACTTGCTGAAAAACTAGCAAATAAGCAACACTTTGAAGCCGCTAAAAAAGAGATTTCTGAAGTAGCAAGTCTTGCTAGGCAAACGTTGTCCGAGGTTCGTTTAGCGGTAACGGGGTTAAAACTGCAAGGCTTGAGTGGTTCGCTTCAAAAATTAACAAATGAATTAAAAAACATGAAATTCGACACCCAATGTTATATTGATGCCTTGAACTTACCGCCAATGGTAGAGTCAACCTTAATAATACTAAGTAAAGAATGGATAACAAACATTCTTAGGCATAGTAATGGTAATAGTGTTTCTATTGCTATTACCACTGACGCTAATAACGTAACATTGAGTATTGGCGATAATGGAAAAACAGCAAAAATAAAGCCGGGTAACGGGATAGAAGGTATGCGTTCACGGGTAGCAGAATTAAGTGGTTCTTTGGATATTAATGATGATGACGGAGTGAAGCTTACTGTAGTTATTCCATTACTGGCAACAGTGAGAAGCAACGTAAAGAACAAGGCCATTGTTTCTGTATGATTAAAATACTCGTCGTTGAAGATCAAGCGTTGGTACGTGGCGCTATTTGCAGCTTATTAGCATTAGAAGACAATATTGACATTGTTGGTCAGGCTGAAAACGGCCAAGTAGCACTGGATATGCTAAAAGATATCAAGGTCGATTTTATTTTAAGCGATATCGAAATGCCGATAATGTCAGGTTTGGAATTAGCAGAAAGAGTTCAAACTGACTATGCATCTATTAACATGTTAATCATGACAACTTTTTCAAAATCAGGCTATATAAAACGGGCGATGGCGATGGGTGTTAAAGCCTTCATTCTAAAAGAATCCCCCACTGAATATTTAGTAAACGCAATAAAAAAAGTACAAAAGGGACAACGAGTTATCGACCCTGAATTGGCATTAATGGCGTTAGACGACAACGACCCACTATCAAATAAAGAGCGTAAAGCCATTAAGTTAGCCGCAGATGGACTGAAAACCTCAGAAATAGCCCAAGCTTTGTTTTTATCTGAAGGTACAGTTCGAAATTATTTATCTGAAGCTATATCTAAGCTTAATGCCGTAAACCGTATTGATGCCGCTAGAATCGCCAAACAAAAGGGCTGGATTTAAAGTGGCGCCACACTCATAAATATAAAATTATACTTTATTATCAATAGCATACAATATTTATGTTGATGACTTTTATTCATTCAAGTAGTTAATATACTAACCGCATCATCCATCGTATTAAAAGCTAATTCAAAAGCATTTAAGTTAGCACGTGCCGACTTAATATCTCCTGATTGATATTTATGTTGTATATCTTCTGCAATTAAATGAACCTCATTATGCGCTTGATCAAGTTTCAATAATGAACTTTTATCAAATAACTGTTCTTGAGTCTTCAGGCGAATCCAGTTACCACAATGGCACTTTTTACTATTAAGGGTTGGCCACAGTTTATCGTCTTCAGGTGGCGATAAAGTTTTCGTCATAAAGCTATTTCGCCACCGGGAACAAATAAGTTTTAATATCTCTACACTGCTTTCTTTACTATTACATTGTTGATTTCCGCAAAGCATCCAACTTTGATTTGGAACATAGTTTTTCAACCACTGACACAAATCTGCCGCAGGCATTGGCTTCGCTATGCTATAGCCTTGCGCCTTCTCACAGCCCATTAATAATAACATTAAACCATGATTAGTCGTTTCAACACCCTCAGCAATAACGTGTCGATTAAATGATTTAGCTAAAGAAATAACGCCGTCAATAATTGAATAATCACTTGGATCATCAAGCATATCTCTCACAAAACTCTGATCAATTTTTATTGTGTCAATAGGTAAACTTCTTAGATGAGTCAACGAAGAGTAACCCGTACCAAAATCATCCAAAGATGCACTAATACCCAATAAGTTTTGACATTTTTCAATAATACTTGTTATTGTCTTTAAATCACCTAAAGCAGAGCTTTCCAATATTTCTAGCTGTAATAATTGCGCATCAATAGAGGGGTGTGCAGCTAAGGATGCTTCCAGTACACCAAAAAATGAAGGTGAATGCAGATGATTTGAAGATATATTAACACTCACTTCAAGCTCAATGCCTTGCAATTGCCACTTAACAAGTTGCTGTAATGCTTCATTTATAACCCATTCCCCAACCATAAATTCTAACGATGTTCCATCAATATATGGCAAAAAATCTAATGGTGGAATCAAGCCTTTTTGAGGATGAAACCAGCGTATTAAGGCTTCAACACCAAATACATCGCCAGTGACCATATTCACTTTAGGCTGATAGTACAGTTGAAATTGATGGTTAGCTAAAGCCAGCTCAATTTCTTCTAATTGCAGATTCTTTTCAATGATACGTTGATCTATATCTGGACTATACAGTACTGAGCGATGCTTACCAGCCAACTTAGATTGATACATAGCATGATCCGCATGCCTTAATAAGGTATCAATATCGCCGTCATCTAATGGATATAAGGTAACACCACTAGAGGCGGTAATATTATGTTGAATACCATCGATAATATAGGGTAACGCTAAGGCTTGATGAATTCGTTGCATCGTTAATTCATATTGTGATGCCGAGGTAATGTCGTTAAGTAATATGGCAAACTCATCACCTCCTTGGCGAGATACCGTATCCTCTTCTCTAATACAATTAGTGATACGTGTCGCGACTTCAATTAATAAGTGATCACCCGCTTCATGACCATAATTGTCATTTACAGGCTTAAAGTCATCTAGATCAAGAAAACAAACAGCCAACTGATGCCCTGTCCTTTTGCTATGCGCTATCGATTGATGAAAGCGGTCAACAAATAAAGCTCTATTGGGTAGCTTGGTGAGTACATCATAATGTGCCATCAAATTAAGTTTATCTTGTTGATGCTTGATACTGGTAATATCTGAAAAAACGGCAACATAATGGGTGACTACATCGTGCTCATTAGTTAATGATGAAATATTGAGTAATTCAGAATACAACTCACCTTGTTTGGTTCTATTCCATACCTCACCTTTCCAATGACCATGTTTGGTAATTGACTGCCACATCTGTTCATAAAACTGAGGGGATTGCTTACCTGAACTTAAAATCCTTGGTGATTTGTCAATAACATCCTCTTGGCTATAACCTGTTATTTGAATGAATGCAGGATTAACATCAACGATCATCTGATTGGCGTCAGTAATCATAATACCCTCATGAGTATCACTAAAAACTCTTGCTAATAGTTGGATCTTTTCTGCATTTTTTTTACGATTGGTAATATCTTGAACAACAACAATATGGCTTTGAGGTTGTTCACCAATTTCCCAGGTAGGTGAAATTGTCAACTTCACCCAAATAATATGACCATTTTTGTGAATATAACGTTTTTCTATTGTCACTTCACGTTGTGAGCCATTCAGTATTTTTTCCCGACTGCTAACGCTATTTACTAAGTCATCTGGATGGGTAAGTTCTGTAAAGTGCTTTTCATTTACCATCTCATCAACACTATAACCAAGCATGTCGCAAAACCGTTGATTAATACGGATGAATTTACCTTCTTTGGCACTTATCAAAGCAACCCCAATGGCAGCTTGTTCAAAAATACTACGAAATAATTGTTCACTATCAGCTAGCGACTCTTTCGACTTAACTTCTTCAGTTACATCACGAATAACACAAATAAGCTGGCCATTATGAGGAATGACATTGATACGAGCATCAAAATGCATAACTTGATTATTGATCATTAATTCATATTTAAAAGCAGTAAACTTATTTTTTTGTGAGAGTACTTCAATTTTTTCTTGAAATAATTTTACAATTTCTTCTGGTAAAACATTTTGTACCCGTTTACCAATAAAGCTTTTGGGGTTTGCATATAATTCATCTTTATTTTGTGTTCGACAATCTAAAATCGTTCCATCAGACATCATACGAAAATAAGTATCAGGTAACGCATTAAATAAACTTTCTAGTTCCGCATTGTGACGTAATAGATTAATGCCGACTTGTTTTAATTCAGTAATATCTTGAACTATCCCTGACATCGCCTTGGTTTTCCCATTAATATCAAATGTATACCCTCCAGAAACTAAAATACTGCGAATTTCTCCATCTTTTCGCATAATTTGACATTCAATATACCAATCTGTTTTATTGGCCCTTGCTTCTTGGAATTTTTTATCAACATCCTCTCTTTCTTCTGGGATAATATGCTCAAGAAACATCCCATAAGTCCATTTAGGTAACAATGAATCATAACCAAATATTATGTCATGCCTTAACGAGCGGTAAGAGGATAAATCATTAAGAATAAGCTCCCAACGGCCAATACCACTTTGCTCTAAAACTAGATCTAATCTACTTTTATTTTGTTGTGTTTGATTTTCCATAATCTGCCGTTGTTTCATATCCATGACCTATATAATACCAATCTCACTAACTATGTGATCATTTCTACTTGTTAAAATCACCCACTACATCGTTATTTATACGTATTGCCTTATAAATACGACATAAGAATAGAGTGTTTGTTGTTTAACTTTATATATTCATTATTGTACAAAAACAAAAATTTACAACGTAAACACAAAATAGAAAGCCCAACTAGGGCATTAATCATTAACCATTAACCATTAACCTTAACAAGATAATGATCACTCAAGTTTGATCTCCTTCAATTAAAACCACTTTTTACTGCTTAATTTTTCGCACCAATGAGGTGCTTATTCGTAATAATATCCAAACATCAATAGCTAGTTCGTAACATTAAGTTGCTTAGATTATTCATAGCGCTTAATCTTAATATTCTGAACCTCATAACAATAGACATTATTATGTATATTCAATTACCCATGAAAACCATTCAATCATTTATCTGTAGCGTTATGCTGATAACAGTCGCTGGGTGCGCTCAACCATACAAATCAGAAAGTACAGTATCAAGCACACTGCCTAAGCAAGAAAAGTTTAGCGTAATATTCGGGGGAACAGATGTTGGCAAACTATTAGTAAATCGAGATACAAAAAATATCAATATCGACTTTTCATTTAGCAATAACGGTCGTGGTGCTAGTAGCAAAGAAAGACTGGTGTTATCAGACATGGGATTACCCACTGATTGGCGTATTACAGGAAAAACAGTCTTTGGAAATGAAGTTAATGAGCAGTTTCGCTTACAAGGTAATATGGCAAATTGGCAGAGTTCAGCTGAAAAAGGCAGTACCGAATTTAACAATACTTCAATATATATTGCACAAAACTCAAGCCCATATTCACTTTACATATATGCTAAAGCATTACTAAATCAAACAAGTAAATCGTTACCTGCATTTCCTTCTGGCAAGTTAACCATCACTCAAGTCGACAAAGTTAAACTCAGTGACATTCATGACAACATAGTCGATGCAGTGATTTATGCCATCAACGGTATTGAACTTGATCCTAGTTATATCGCCCTGGATGAAAACCAACATATGCTTGGTTATTTATCTCCGCGTTTCGTTGTTATTCGTGAAGGATTTGAGAAACAAAATAAAATATTAAGTGACTTAGCCGCAACCTTGAATGCCAACCGATTTGAAAAAATTGCGAAAAAAACAACACACCAATATAAAAAGCCTGTTCGTATTAATAATGTCAAAATTTTTGATCCTATTAACTTGAAACTCACCTCCTCTAAATCAGTGTTAATTCAGAATGACAAAATTATAGCTATTGAACCATCAGTTGATGCAGCTAACAATGGCGAAGTATTAATTGATGGTAATGGCGGTACATTAATCCCTGGTTTATATGAAATGCATGGTCACATGAGCGATAATGATGCCCTACTGAATGTCATGACTGGTGTAACATCAGTAAGAGACATGGGGAACGAAATAGAAATACTCGACCCGTTAATTAATAAAATTGAAAACAATATAATCATTGGTCCACGCATTACTAAAAGTGGCTTTATTGAAGGTAAAAGCGAATTTTCAGCAGCTACTGGTGAAATAGCATCAACTAAACAAGAAGCGGTTGATCTTGTAAACATGTATGGTGAAAAAGGCGGATACTTTCAAATAAAAGTATACAGTTCAATTAACGGCGCATGGGTGCCGGCCATGGCAAAATCCGCTAAAAAACATGGTATGCGTGTTACCGGGCATATTCCAGCATTCTCAACCGTTGATGACATGATTGCCGCAGGTTACGATGAAATTACCCATATCAATCAAGGCATGCTCAGCTGGGTGCTAGAGCGAGATGAAGATACTCGAACACTTTATCGCATTACAGGAATGAAACGCTTTGTCGATTTAGATCTCAATAGCGAAAAAGTACAAAAAACGTTAAATACTATGGTCGAAAAAGATATTGCCGTTGATCCTACTATCGTCATTCATGAGTTTGGCCTAACAGCTAGAAATGGTGAAACTCGCATCGGCACTCAAGATTATATCGATAACATGCCTGTGGGCGTTCAAAGAAATGCAAAAATCGCGCTATTAAATGTTGCAGATAAAGAAGAAGATCTTGCCTATAAATTGGCTTTTGACAAAATTATAGAAACACTTACCTTAATGCACAACAAAGGTATTTTCTTAGTGCCCGGCACCGATTTAGGTGGTGCTTTTGAGCTACATAGAGAACTAGAGCTATTTAAAAAGATCGGGATGTCTAACGCTGAAGTATTAAGAAGAGGATCATATGACATGGCTAATTATTTAGGCTATGGCGATCAACTTGGTAGTATTGAAGTAGGAAAGCTGGCCGATTTTTTCTTAGTACCTGGCAATCCTTTATCTGACCTACGCGCAATAAAAACTGTATCCATGGTTTCAAAAGGGGGGGCTATTTATTTCCCTAGCGAAGTTTATCCTGATTTTGGTATTAAGCCCTTCACCACAGTACCAACGATCGTTGAAGGTGATTAGTAATTTAAAGTAATAACTAGCCTGCACTTGGCTTAATTATAATATTAACCAAACAATTGGTATAACTATTATAGATAGAGCTATTAACTACGTATTTAAGCACCACTTAATGTGGTGCTTAGCAAAAAATGCAACCACTACTGCTCAAGTAACGTATTTTCGTTAAATAAAATCTTCTAAAAACCATGCTGAAAACTCATGTCTTCCTTCAACATTAGCTTTACTGTAGAGGATAGAAGCTTGTTGTCGAACTGTTTTTTCTTTGGTATTTCTAACCGCGCTAATCTCTTTAAAACTCAATCCCTTCAGTAATAACATACCGACTTCTTTTTCACTGGGAGTGAGTGACCACTCGTTGAATTGATTATGAATAACAACACCGTATTCATAACGAGAATTTTTCATTTCGTCTGAAATATTTTTCAATTTATCATCGGAAATCATTAGTGCTTTTTTCAATTTCGATATATTAGATGTTTTTTCATTAATATCTTTAATTAAAAGGGTTGCACCGATACCTGACACTATCACGATAAAACTTTCTGAGACAACATGCCAACCAGGCGCCCCCATGGAAATATCAAATAAAACATCAAAAAAGTTTAAAACCATAATAGTAAGTAACATTATAGCAATAAGTACATTTCTCATAAAAACCTTAAAGATCAGTTTGCTAAGAATACAATAGACAAATGTACTATAGCGTTATAAAAAGAAAAAACTAACGTATGCCCAATGATTTACAATCTAATAAAAGAGATACTTAAAGCATAAAATCATTTTTGATATTATAGACAATATATTGAGAGGTTAATATGAATAGTAAACGTGTACCAATTTTTGTTTGGAGCCGAAATGTTAGATTTTTTCATTGGATTAATGTGCTAGCGATAACTTTGCTCGTTGTTATTGGTTTAATCATTTTTAATAGTAAATCGTTAGGAGTGTCTACCGATGGAAAAATATTATTAAAAACAATTCATGTTTATATTGGTTATGTTTTTGCTATCAATCTTATTTTTAGATTAATTATTGGCTTTGTCGGTAAAGCCCATGAACGATGGGGAAAGGTATTGCCTTTTAATAAAGGGTTTTCACAAGAGTTAACCGACTTTAAACAACATAAAAAATCTGCTTACAAAGGACACAATCCTGCTGGAAAATTGATGGTATTAGCCTTATTATCCCTGATGTGTATTCAAATGGTTTCAGGCTTGGTCATTGCTGGAACAGATATTTATTATCCGCCATTTGGCAAGTATTTTGCCCAAAGCATTGCCATCGACAAACAAAATATTGAAGTAATTCAGCCTTATTCAAAAGTGAACATTGATGAGAAAGCATACACAGAAATGCGAGCTATACGTAGCCCTTTTATTACAGCCCATGTTTATGCATTTTATGGCCTACTTTTTCTGATTCCTTTACATATTTTAGGCGTAATCATTGCTGAAAGAAGAGAGAAATCAGCACTCGTATCTGCCATGATTACTGGCTATAAATACCTTCCCAAAGAGCATTCAGAAAAATAATTGTTTTTCTGATAGACTTTAAATTCATTGCCTCAATAAATCATTGAGGCTTTATAACAAGTCGACAAAGCAGGTACAGTATTTTGAAAAAACATACGTTCACTTTTATTTTTCTCGTATCACAGTTAACATTTTTCGCTAATGCTGACGTTCTAAATAAATCAGTTCAAGACGAATTGCCAAACTTAGAAAAAATTTATCATCACTTACATCAAACGCCTGAACTCTCCAAACATGAAGTAAACACAGCTACTTTTTTAGCAAAAGAATTAAAAAAGTATGGTTATGAAGTTACGGAAGGCATTGCTGAAACAGGTTTAGTTGCCATTTTAAAAAATGGCACGGGTCCAACGGTAATGCTTAGAGCGGATACTGATGGGCTACCTGTGTTAGAAGAAACCGGGCTCCCTTATGCAAGTGTCGCTACTTTTAATGATGCAGCAGGTCTATCTGTTCCTGTAATGCATGCTTGTGGACATGACATGCATATGACGGTATTGCTAGGTACCGCAAAGCAAATGGTACAGCATAAAGATCAATGGCAAGGTACTTTAATGTTAATAGCGCAGCCTGGAGAAGAAATAGGCTATGGCGCTAAGCAAATGTTAGCTGAAGGTTTATATGAGAAATTTCCATTACCTGATTACAATATCGCTATGCATGTTTCCGCTGATTTACCTGCAGGAAAAATCGGTTACATCAAAGGATATGCGATGGCGAATGTTGATTCCGTCGATGTATTAATTAAAGGTATTGGTGGTCATGGCGCATATCCTCATAACACAATAGATCCTGTGTTGATGGCTGCAGAAATAGTCATTAAACTTCAAACTATTATCAGCCGTGAAATATCACCGCTTGAATCTGCCGTAATAACTGTTGGATCCATTCATGGCGGTACAAAACACAACATTATCGGTAACGAAGTTAAACTGCAATTAACAGTGCGATCTTATTCTGATGAATCACGTAGTTTTTTACTTAAGCGTATTGAACAAATAAGCCATGGCATTGCAAAAACAGCGGGAATGCCAGATGAACTTCTGCCTGAGGTGGTTGTAAAAGAAGAATATACTCCTGCCGTTTATAATCAACCTGAATTTACCCAACAAGTGGTTAATAACCTTGAACAGGTATTAGGTAAGGATAACCTTGTTATAGTTGATCCCGTAATGGCTGGAGAAGATTTTTCTCGTTATGGGCGTACTAAAGAAAAAATACCAAGTACATTACTATGGTTAGGTACGGTAAATCCTACTCAATATAAAGAGGCTAAGAAAAATAACAATGCTTTACCTTCCCTTCATTCTGGTAAGTTTGCCCCTGATGCAAAACCGACTATTTTAACAGGGGTTACTGGTATGACAGAAAATGCGATTAAACTGATGCAAAAGCAATAATAGCGCGATTCAATTACAACGATTAAACAACGGTATTAATTAGAATTGATTCTTTACTTATAAAAAAGTATCTATAGGAAAGTGCTTATAGAAAAAGGTGCCAAAATTACTTTTGGCACCTTTTTATTATAAGTGCTATTACCGCGACATTCGTTAAGAAAAAATCAAATGCTCAGGAAAGATTAATACTAATAACAACACTAAGATTTGCATAAGAATAAAAGGAATAACACCTTTGTATATGGTAGTGGTTTTCATCCATTTAGGCGCTACCCCTTTCAAGTAGAATAGACTAAAACCAAAGGGTGGCGTTAAGAAGGAAGTTTGCAAATTCATCGATATTAAAATCGCAAACCACACTAAATTAATATCTAACGCAATAGCAACGGGTAATAGAATGGGCACGACTAAAAACGCAATTTCGATAAAATCGATGAAAAAGCCTAAGATTAAAATCGCAATCATCGCAAAAGCGATAAAGGTCCATGTACCGCCTGGTAACTCCAAAAAGAAGTCTTCAATAAGATATTCACTGCCTGAATAACTAAATACCATCGAAAAGGCTGTGGCACCAATTAACACGGCGAATACCATTGATGTTACTTTGACCGTTTCTTTTGACACTTCATGCAACTTAGAAAAAGAAAAAGTGCCATACAATATCGATAATATTATCGCACCAACAGCACCAATAGCAGCGGATTCAGTAGGTGTTGCTATACCGGCAAAGATTGAACCCAATACAATTAAAATAAGTATCATAGGCGGCACAATATCTTTTAATGCTTGCATCAACAATTCACGCTTACTCTCGTTCACCTCTAAAGGAGGCATAAAGTCAGGCTTAAACTGTCCTAAAACTAAAATATATATCGTATAAAAAACAACTAGTAACATGCCTGGTATTATTGCAGCGCGAAATAAGTCACCTACAGGGACACCCATCACGTCACCCAGAATAATTAGAATTATTGAAGGTGGTATAATTTGTCCAAGCGTACCAGACGCACAGATAACACCTGCGGCTGTTGGTTGATGATAATTATTCTTCAACATAACAGGTAATGAAATAACACCCATAGCGACGACACTAGCGCCAACTACGCCAGTAGAAGCAGCAAGTAAAGCGCCGACAATAATAGTTGAAACAGCAACCCCGCCAGGAATACCACCAAACAACTTAGCAGCCGACTCTAATAAGCGTTCAGCCAAGCCCGTTTTTTGTAGCACTATACCCATAAAAATAAACATAGGTACAGCCATTAAAATGGTGTTTTCCATAATGCTCATTATGCGATAGGGCATAAACTCAAATAACTCAAAGCCTAAAACATAAACACCAACAATTAACGAAACACCCGCAAACGTGAAAGAAACCGAATAACCTAAAAACAAACAAATCAGTGCAATACCAAAAAGAACTAAACCCGTCATAAGTCTTCTCCTTCTTTATTGGTGGTGAGAACAGGTGTAATTAAGGTTATAACACTATTTAATGCCATATAAATAATAGACATAATAAGAAAAACTGATGAGATAGGAATAACAGAACGAACAATCCATCGATAAGGCAACCCACCAGGATCAGCACTACCTTCATTCATTTGATAAGCGCCTAGCGTATAATCTATGCTGTAGTAGAGAATCACGATGGTGATTGGCAAAGCAAGAAATAAACTACCAAAAAGATTAATCATTGCTTGCTTACGCGCAGACATTTGATCATAAAAAATATCTACACGAACATGTGCATCTTCCTTTAAGGTATAAGCAATACCAAACATAAACATAGCAGCAAACAAGTGCCATTCTAATTCTTGCATGCCAATACTAACGTCGTTAAAAAAGTAGCGTTTAATCACATCATAAAAAACATTCATAATCATGAGCAACATTAATATGCTACAAAAATTACCGAGTGCATCAATAATCTTACCAATGACTTTTAAAGTGAAATTCATCTAATAATTCTCATGATTAATACTTATACCTATTTGATTTACTGAATAATATTTACCAACCCCAACAAAAAAGCAGATGACTATACTAGGTAGAGACATCTGCGATACATGTTTTAAGTATTTTACTACTTACTTAGCGTCGAAATTATCAAGATAAGCGCGATCAGACAAATTAGTCCAAGCCCTTGCTTTATCTTCATACTCCGTTAGAGATTTTAAAATTTCTGCTGTCATAGGATCTTTCGCAGCAAATTCATTTAACAACTCATTATTTGCTTCCTGAATCGCATTCATAACGTCTTTAGGGAAAGAGCGCATTTTTACGTTAGGATAATCTTTTTTAAGTGATGCTAAATTAATTGCACTTTCGTGATATGACTGAATATACATATCATAAGCGGCTGTTTTCATTGCTATCGTTAAGATTTTCTGTAAATCTTTTGGTAATGAATTGTAGGCTTCTTCATTCACCATAAACTGAAGTTCAGTTGCAGGCTCATGCCAACCGGTATAATAATATGGAGCTATTTTATGGAAACCCATACGTAAATCTAACGAAGGACCTACCCATTCAAGTGCATCAATAGTATTACGCTCAAGTGCAGTATAAAGCTCACCTGGAGGAATATTTGTTGGTTTTGCGCCTAATTTTGCTAAAACTTCACCGGCAAAACCAGGAATACGCATTTTTAAACCTTTAAGGTCTTCAACGGTATTTATTTCTTTTTTAAACCAGCCACCCATTTGGTTACCAGTATTACCGCCTGGAAATGATAGAATACCGTACTGGTCATAAACTTTTTTCATTAACTCCATGCCACCGCCATGATAGAACCAGGCATATTGCTCAGGTGCTGTCATACCAAAAGGTATTGTAGTGAAAAATAATGTGTTGAAGTTTTTTCCTTTCCAATAGTAAGAACCTGAATGCGCCATTTGATATTGACCACTTTTAACAAAATCAAAAACACCTAAAGGTGATTTATGTTTGTTAGCAGAGTCAACACGGATGATCAAACGACCATCGGACATTTCTTTAACCATCTTAGCCAAGTTTTTAGTAGTATCACCAAAAACAGGAAAGTTGGGTCCCCACGTTTCAGCTAATTTCCAACGATAAACCTTACCATCTGCGGCATTTATTGTTCCTGAAACCCCTAACGACAATACAAGTAGTAGTGTTAACAATATTGATTTTTTCATTCCTTTCCCCGAATTAATTAGAATCATTTTTTTATTATTGAATCTATTTAATAGCAATTCGAGTTCAAAAAGTAAACAAGACTTTAGTCTTTAATTATAAAAAACCTATAAGTATTCAATCAAAATACCAATAAAAATAGCCATGCCGACCCAATGGTTATGTAAAAAAGCTTGAAAACATCGTTCACGATTACGGTCACTGATTAACATCTGCTGATAGCTAAATAAGCCTGCAGAGATAATCAAACTTAATTGGTAAGGCCAACCGAACGCTAACAACTCACCAACAGTAAATAAAAGCCCTAGCACCAATAATTGCAGAAAACCGATAATACGTTTGTCGTGCTCACCAAATAAAATAGCTGTCGATTTCACTCCAATCTTTAAGTCATCGTCCTTATCTACCATGGCATACATAGTATCGTAAGCAACCGTCCATAATACGTTCGCACTAAAAAGTAACCACGCAACGAGCGGAACTTCACCTTGCGCTTCAGAAAATGCCATCAGCATTCCCCAGCTAAAAGCTGCACCGAGTACGACTTGCGGTAACTGAGTATATCGCTTCATAAATGGGTATGAAGAAGCTAGCAACAACGCCACTATTGATAAATAAATTGTCGGTAAACTTAAGGTTAATACTAATCCTAAAGCAACACCAATAAGCAGACCAAACAAACTTATCGCTTCTTCTTTACTAATTACCCCCGTAATTAGGGGCCTATTTTTAGTTCGTTCAACCTTGCCATCAATTTTCATATCAGCAATATCATTAATGACGCAACCAGCACTACGCATAACAAACACACCAAGACTAAAAACAAGTAACAAATAGAAGTTAGGCCAACCATCACTAGCAATCCATAACGCCCAATAAGTTGGCCATAGTAATAAATAAGTACCAATAGGCTTATCCATACGAGTGATTAACTTGATCCCTTGCCATTTTTGTTTTGCTTTACTAAACATGTTTATATCCTGACTTGTCTGTTTGTTGGTAAGCGAAAGCGCCAGGTAAAAAAACCTCTGATACCATCAATGGCTTGTTTTCTAGAATAAATATTGATCGTCGCCCCCAGAGGCTGTTTGCCGATACTAAAGGCTGTGTAACTCCTGATAACTTATTAGCTAACTGACTAACTGTGCTAGTGGCATCAAACTCTGCCACTTCAATAGTTTTCCTTTTCAAAGAAGGGTTATTAAACATAACCTGCCCTAATGACTGCGTTCCTAAATTAGCTAAAGCCTGTTCTGCACCTGTTAAGCTCGATAAAGGTAACAAGCTTCGCGCAAAAACTTGAGGTATGTCGTCACAAAAAAGTAAGACCTCTCGCACTAAGACACCTTCTCCAGCAATAATAAGGTCTACAGCTTCACTTTCTTGACATTTTTCAATTTTCTGACCCAAAAGTTCTACCCTAAACTGATGACAATTAGACTTGAGACGTAAAGTGAGTGAAGCGGGATCAAGCAACCAGCTTTTTAAGTTTTCATCTAAGGAGCTATCATTAGCATCATGCCAAAAACTTGATAAGGTAACAGGAAAAAACGATTGAAAATTCATAAACTAAAAACCATATTAATTTAAAAGTGAAAGCCAGATTGATAATACCATTGTTTTTGTCCGAACTCATTTTACCTAGAAAGTAAAAGATTAAAAAAAAGTGAGTTTTTTCAGGAAAAAAACTAATTTCAGGTTATGATAAGTAATGTCTCTCATTTTTATACTCATGTACCTTAAGAAGTAAACATTATGTTTAAATATTTGTTGATTGGAACTTGTTTGTTAATGCCTTTAACGACTAAAGCTGTGGATTATGCTTATTTTGGCTTTGAACCAGACATAGTCACCAATTACATCCCTTTGAAGAAGAAAATGGGTTATGTACGCCTAACCGTTGAATTAATGGTACCCAGTCAAAATATAGAAGTCGTTGAGCATCATTCTCCATTATTACGCGACGCCATTATTGAAATTATCGGCAAACAACCTGAAGAAAAAGTAAAATCCATTAAAGGACGCTCTGAAATACAGCTAAAATGTGAAGAGAAAGTAAAAGAATTATTAACCCAAGAAACAGGGCAACCCATAATTAAAAAACTTTTATTTACTCAATGGCTAGATAATTAGCCTGCCTACGCTGATTCGATTTAATAAGTTCACTAAGCAATAGAAACAAAAAAGCCAAAGTTCACACTTTGGCTTTTAGTTATTTAGGCATTAATACCTATTAAAATAACGTGTTCTTATCGGCTAACAGGAACTTCTTTAGTTGCTGCAACTTTAGCTTCTATACGACGGTTTTTAGCATGTGCTGCTTTATCATCGCCTGAGTCAAGTAAATTTTCTTCACCATAACCCACAGCAGATAAACGGTAGCTATCAATATTGAATTGATTAACTAATACGTCAACAATTGCATCAGCACGTTGCTGTGATATTTTTTTGTTATAAGCGGCACTGCCTACTTTTGAAGTGTGACCTTCAATTACCAAAGAAACTTCAGGGTAAGCTGTTAGGAAATCTGACATCTTTTTAATTTCTGGCAAATATTCAGCTTTAACAGTAGACTTATTATTATCAAAATTAACTAATAAGCTCATTCTGCTTGTTTCTTCAGTGAAGATAGTACAACCATTTTTATCTACTTTATCCGTAGTTGGAGTACTTGGACAACGATCTTTGCTATCTGTAACGCCATCGTTGTCTGTATCAGAAGCAACAATTGGAGCAACAGCAGCAATCGTTGAAGCCTTTTTATTTCTTACAGGTGTTGATTTATTATCACTACCAAAGAAATAAATAACACCTAAACGAGCACTACCTTCTTGATGGTGATCTGAAAATTCATAATGGCCTTTACCTTCAAGATAAACCGCTGTATTTTCACTAAGGTAGTGACGGTAACCAACACCTAAATTTACAGATTCTTTTGCTTGACCGATATCTAAATAGCCTAACCCGCCTACAACATAAAAGCTTTCTTTCTCTGGGAAGTACAAAGCAGAAATATCAGCTACATAAGGCTTATCATAAAAACTATTATCTTTATCAATATTAATTTGGCTAAAAGAGAATCGAGCTTCTACAGACTCAGTAAAACGGTAACCAATCTCAGCACCAAAACCAGCACCGTGACCTTTAGTCGCATACGGGTCTGACGCTTCTAATGGATCAGAAAGTTTACGGCCATCATCAGTATCAATATAAAGTAAATGCGCACCACCATAAAACTTACCAACAAGATCTTCCGCTAGTGGAGTTTTATCTGCTGCAAATGCACTTGTTAGAAGAAGAGGAGAAGAGAGAAGTACTGCTTTTAAGCCTTGTAAGTTTTTCATAAGTTAATTCCATATTAAACGTATTATGTATATTTATTCGGCGCATTTTAACAGGTTTTGTCAGGCTTGCACACTATTATTTCGCTACTTTCACACTATAAACCGCTAATAGACAGCCTGAAATCAAACCTAATAAGTGTGCAGTATTCGCTACGTTTACAGGCAATACATCAAGAAATCCTAACACAAGCCAAAATAATAAAAAGCCTATGATAGGTTTAGATAAAGATAAACCTTTTTCAGGGGCTAAATAGCCATACCACCACACAAAACCGACTAACGCATAAACAACACCTGACAAACCACCAAAATTAGCACCTGAAACAAAAAATTGTCCTAAATTAGAAAAAATAGCAGAAACTAATAACAGATTAATTAAAATCCCTTTACCAAGTTCTTTTTCAATACTACCAGCCAATTGCCACCACCACATGGTATTGAATACTATGTGTAATAAAGAAAAATGGAAAAATACAGGACCAATAATACGCCAAGGCTCGGTAATAAATCCGTCTAAAGATACTTTAGGATAAAACTGCAATAGTGTAAAAAGGTCACGTGCCCAGCCTAAATTACTGGCTAAATAGACAAACCAACAAAGAACAAAAACAACTAAAGTTACTGCACCTGCATGTGCTAAAAAGCTTTCTCGAAAGCTTTTTAGCAAGGTCAAATCATTACTTTTTACACTAACAGTTTCACCATTATGCCAGGCAGCCTGTTGATATTTTTGATCAAAAGGCTTTTTAATAAAAAGTTCAAATTCAATTGTCGCTTGCGCTTGTTTATCTTGCTGACAATAAACGGTATAGCCTTGCTTACTTTCACCATTATCCGTAATAACAGTTTCAGCAATCACTTTAGCGTCAATGCCTAATGTGACTAAATAATTAGTAAACAGTAACGCAACATTATGTTGTTCTAGCTGCACTAAAGCCTTTAAGCTTTGATCTTCAAGCATTGATTAGCCCTTAGCGAGAGATATTATCGGGATATTGTAATTGCCACTGAGTAAATCCACCATCAAGAGAATATACTTCGGTAAAATCTTGGCTCAATAAAAATTGAGCGGCTTGTTGACTAGAGTGTCCGTGATAGCAACACACAACAACAGGTGCATCAAGATCAGCTTCCCGTACAAAGTCAGCTAAGTTTTCATTAGTTAAATGAATTGCATCAGTTATACGACCATTTGAAAATGATGTTTCGTCTCGTATATCTACCACAACATGGCTTTTATTCTCTAACACTGCATGTAAATCATTAACTTGCATATGTTTAAAGCTTGATTGATTATCTGTCACTAGAACTCCCAATTTAAAATAACTTTACCTGATTTACCAGAACGCATCACATCAAACCCTTTTTGAAAATCATCAATCGCATAATGATGGGTAATAATAGGCGATAAGTCTAAACCAGATTGTATAAGACTAGCCATTTTATACCAAGTTTCAAACATTTCACGACCATAAATTCCTTTAATCGTTAAACCTTTAAAAATTATTTGGCTCCAATCAATCGCCATGTCTTTACCTGGAATGCCTAGCATGGCAATTTTACCACCATTATTCATATTGTCTAACATACTTGTAAATGCTGATGGTACACCTGACATTTCTAATCCAACATCAAAACCTTCTGTCATACCTAAGTCGTTCATCACATCTTTTAAGTTTTCTTTAGATACGTCAACAGCACGTGTAACGCCCATTTTCTTAGCTAATTCTAAGCGGTATTCATTGATATCGGTAATAACGACGTGACGCGCACCAACATGTTTAGCTACGGCTGCAGCCATAATACCAATAGGGCCAGCGCCAGTAATTAACACATCCTCTCCAACTAAATCAAATGATAAAGCGGTGTGCACAGCATTACCGAAAGGGTCAAAAATAGCGGCTAAATCGTCAGAAATTTCATCTGGCAATTTAAATGCATTATAAGCAGGAATCACTAAATATTCCGCAAAAGAACCAGCACGATTAACACCAACACCTACAGTATTACGGCATAAGTGAGTCCGCCCGCCACGGCAATTTCTACAATGGCCACAAGTAATATGTCCTTCTCCAGAAACACGATCACCCAACGCAAAACCTTTTACTTCTTGTCCAATGCCAACGACCTCACCCGCATATTCATGACCAACAACCATAGGTACAGGAATAGTGCCTTGCGCCCACTCATCCCAATTATAAATATGAATGTCGGTACCACAAATAGCGGTTTTTTTAATTTTAATTAACAGATCATTATGACCCATTTCAGGTTTATCTGTATCTGTTAACCAAATACCCTGCTCTGCTTTCGATTTTGATAATGATTTCATAATTTTTATTCTCTTAACTGATCACATTCATTTCTTTACCAATACGGATAAAGGCTGAGATAGCTTGATCTAGCTGCGCGGTAGTGTGCGCTGCTGAAATTTGAGTGCGAATACGTGCCTGGTCTTTTGGCACAACAGGGAAAGAAAAGCCAATAACGTATATTCCTTCCGCAAGTAATTTATTTGCCATTTCACTAGCAACGGTTGCATCACCTAACATTACCGGGACAATAGCATGATCAGCACCCGCACAAGTATAACCAGCAGTTTCCATATTACTGCGGAAATATGCCGTATTTTCTTTTAGCGTTTTACGTAATTCCCCGCCTTGTGCTAATAATTGCAAAACCTGTATAGATGCATTAACAATCGCGGGAGCAAGAGAGTTTGAAAACAAGTAAGGACGCGAACGTTGACGCAACCATTCAATCACTTCTTTTTTCGCTGAAGTATAACCGCCTGATGCACCGCCCATCGCTTTACCTAACGTACCGGTAATAATATCAACACGCCCCATTACGTCACAATATTCATGACTACCTCGACCATTTTCACCAACAAAGCCAACCGCATGTGAATCATCAACCATAACCATAGCATTGTATTTGTCTGCTAAATCACAAATACCCTTAAGGTTAGCGATAACACCATCCATGGAAAAAACACCGTCAGTAGCAATTAATTTAAAACGTGCGCCAGCCGCATCAGCTTCAATTAAACTTTGCTCTAATGCTGCCATATCGTTATTGGCATAACGAAAACGTTTTGCTTTACATAAACGCACACCATCAATAATTGAGGCATGATTAAGCGCATCACTAATAATGGCATCTTCTGAACCTAATAATGTTTCAAACAACCCAGCATTAGCATCAAAACAAGAAGAATATAAAATAGTGTCTTCCATACCTAAAAATTCGCTAATACCTTGTTCTAGTGTTTTATGAATATCTTGTGTACCACAAATAAAACGTACCGAAGCCATACCAAAGCCGTGTTCATCTAATCCTGCTTTTGCAGCAGCAATAAGGGTAGCGTTATTTGCTAAACCTAAATAATTATTAGCACAGAAATTAATAACTTGTTCACCAGTATTAACCGCTATTTTAGCCTGCTGAGCAGTAATAATAATACGTTCAGCTTTGTACAAACCTTCCGCTTTAACTTGTGTAATTTGTTCTTGAATATGATTACAAAAAATTGCTGAATTATCTTTAGACATGCGAAAAATCCTACATTGATGGATAGATTGAGAATCTGTAGATTGTACGCACTTACGCTAACTTATATAGAGTAGTTCGCTGAACAATATTTTGTAAAAAAGAGGGGCAATGTAAAATTATAATTACGACGTACTGTCAGCTAATGATAAATTTAACCTATAAATACAAAATAATTTTTTGTTTTTTTAAACTTATGCTCCTCATATTTATAAGCATTTAAGTAAACTTATTTAAGTAAACTTAGGTATAATCAAACATAAATTTACTGCCGCTCAATTTATGTAGAACGACTTATGTTTGCGTTACTAATTTATCGAATCTTATTATTATTTCTAACGCCTATTATATTACTGGCTCTCTTATTTCGATCCTTTAGTAACTCTCAATATCGTCAACGTCTAAGTGAACGTTTAGGCTTCACTTCAAGCGCTATAAAGTTGAAAAAACAAAATACCAAAGGAATAGTTGTTCATGCGGCAAGCGTTGGAGAAGTAATCGCTATAACCCCATTTGTAGAGCAGTTATTAAAAAAATTTCCATCCTCTCCTATTACCGTCACTACTTTCACTCCAACCGGTTCAGCACAAGTAATAAAACAATTTGGTGCTCGTGTGCAACATACTTTTCTACCGCTTGATCTTCTGCCTTGTACCGCATTGTTTTTAAATCGCTTACAACCCCAATTAATGATTTTTATGGAAACGGAGTTATGGCCTAACTTAATCAGCCAATGTGCCAACAAGAAAATAAAACTTTTACTAATTAATGGACGGTTATCTGCCAATTCAATGAAAAGCTACCAAAAAATTAGTGCACTGATAACTCCAACTTTAAATAATTTTGATAAAATATTATGCCAAAGTCATGATAACTTAGATAATTTCCTGCAATTAGGTGCAGAGTCTCACCGATGCCAAGTATCTGGCAACCTCAAATTTGATATTAGCCTTAACGCGACAACTGAAGAAAAAAAAATAATCCTTGCTCAATTACTACCACCAAACAGACCAATTTGGTTAGTAGCAAGCACACACCCAGGTGATGAAGAAGTAGCATTATCGGCATATAAAGTCATCAAAGAAAAATTTCCTCAATTATTATTGGTGCTTGTACCAAGGCATCCTGAGCGCTTTAGTTCAGTTGCTAAACTTTGCATTAATCAAGGTTATTCACTCGCTAAACGCAGTGAAAGTGAACAAGTAACATCTCATAATATTTGGCTACTCGATACCTTAGGGGAATTAATGGCTGCTTATGCTCTTGCAGATATTGTTACTATGGGTGGCAGTTTCAGCAATATTGGTGGACATAACCCATTAGAGCCAGCCTTATTCAAAAAACCCATTATTGTTGGTAATGACATGAAAAATTTCACCGAGATTTTACTGCAATTACAAAAAAATAATGGAATTATACAATTACCGATTATAGAAAGTGAAAATCAACAAGCGTTAGCTCAAGCCGTCATGCACCTACTTAATGATACACAAGCAGCTCAACTACTCGGCTCTCATGCACATAAGGTTGTACTTAATAACCAAGGGGCAAGTGCACGAACATTAGCTCAAGTGCAGGAATTAGTAATATGAGTCACATTATGCAATTAGAAACGTTTAAAGACGGAAATACATGCTGCCTTTTTAATAGAAATGAAATTGAAGATTTCACTCCAGAGATGCTTTCAGTAAAATATTGGCAAAAAAATAATGCCATCACCGGATCTGCACAAGGTCGAGGCACAACCTGGTTTCTTCAATATAAACAAAAAAACAACACACAACCAAAAGACTGGGTTTTGCGTCATTATTACCGTGGTGGCTTAATAGGCAAAATAGTTAATGATAGTTACTTTTTCACTTCTCTAAAACATACCCGTGCGGATCGAGAGTTTTCTTTATTAGCTCATATGCAAACGTTAACATTGCCTGCACCAAAGCCTATCGCTTATCGGGTAATACGCCATGGTTTACTTTATCGCGCAGATTTACTGAGTAGTCGTATTGAAAACGCACAAGATTTGGTTGCAATTCTAACCAAAAAATCAATAAATGATGATTTATGGTTTAGCATTGGGGAAACAATTCGTCGTTTCCATTCACAGGGTATTTATCACCATGACTTAAATGCCCATAACATTCTCATTGATGATAAGAATAAAGTTTGGTTAATCGATTTTGACCAAGGTGAGCTAAGAGCAGTTAACTCAAGCTGGCAACAGAATAATATGCAGCGGTTACTGCGTTCTTTTCATAAAGAACAAAATAAATCACCTAATTTTAACTGGCACGAAAATCATTGGGATGCCTTATTATCTGGTTATAATCGATAAGTTTGTTCTATCACTTTATTGATTTTCTTTCTAAAATTAATATCTGTAATCAAGGTGTTAATCTTATCAAGTCCAGCCGATTTGATGATATCTTGAGTATAATAAAACTCTACCTTACCCATAGCTTCAAAGCTTAATTCTTTTGATTCTGACATATTTCGTAGTCCGTCAAAGGCGACTACGTCAGCTAAGCGACAAGCAATATAACACACAAAAACCTGCCGCAATTCTTCACTGGTGATAGCTGTATCACCGGTAATATCGGTTAAAGGTAATAGGCTATGCTCTATGCCTTTTTCAATAGATTGAGGTAGTTTCCATTGTTGAGCTAAACGTTTCCCTAATACAGCGCTATTAACACCAATAATATTCTGAAAAGCTTTAGTGCGCTCAAATAAACCATACCCCTCTAAATAAACATCGGCAATCGAAGGACGATAAGATAAAATTGCAAGATCACCTAAATAAGAGAGTAAACAATGTGTTGATAACTCGGCAGAATTCTCTTCATTCATTTCTTTAGCTAAAATCAAACCAAAAGCACTAGCCAAATAGCTTGCAGTCCATAACTTTTTATACGCTGCATTCTGGGCTTTATCGGTTAAGTGTAGGTCTTTCTGCACAGCAAGTTGTGTCGCTATATTTTTAACCTGAGTAATACCTAAAAAAATAATAGCATGATGAATATTAGTAATGGGTTGGCGCAAAGAAAATAATGGTGAATTAACTGCGTTCAAAATTTTGACCGTCATTTCGGCATCAGTTTTTATCAAGTCAAATAGTTCATTTGGCTCAAATCCACCTTGTATTAATGGTAATAATAACGGATGAGGTTTCCTAAATGATTCAGTAATACTTTGAACAGTTTTCTGCTGCTTGGCATCAAGGTTGTCTGAAAGAAGTAGCGTAAACTCTAAAAAATCGCCAGGTAGTTCAAACTCACACCTTGCTGCAATATCACTATTGATAGCCTCTGTAATATGATCTTGATTATCTTGCTCAGAAATAAGCGAACGTTTACGGTTAGAATTTTTTTTAGCTGCACCCCCTCTACTTTTGGGAGTGCTTCGAGTATTGTTTAAACGCCAAATAAAATAAGATAATATCCCTAAGATACTAATTGAAATCACAGTTTCCAGAGACATTGGAATATCCTATTCTAATAGTCAGCATAATAAATCTAACGAGCTATATTTATAATGCAACCAAGGCATCTTTGCAACGCTGTTGATACATATCTCTTGCTTTTATTAGTTCGGGCATTGCTGCCTCAGTGGTATATGGCTTTAAGATAACTAATATTTTCAACACACCTTGATAAAATACCGAGTCATTAATTTCATTAACCATATTTTGTGTTTGATAAAAGCTTAACCAAAATGTATTAATGATACGTAAAATACTCACAATGTCAGTTAAGTCTTCATCATTAAAGTCAACAATGCCTGCATCTTTTAAAGAAACCAATAATTGACTTACACGCTCAGCTATTGAATGTTGAACCTCAACATATTTCTCTCGTAAACTTGGGTTTTTATCTAGCAATACAGGTAAGTTACTATAGAAGAACCTAAATTTCATCATCATTTGAAATACCGCATCCATATAAAGAATAATGGCATCAAGAGGCCTAACCTCATTACTCACTTTTGGAATAGTATCAAGCAGTAAGTTACTCGCATATTCTTCATAAATAGACAAAATAATGTCTTCTTTATTCCGAAAATGATAATACAAATTACCAGGGCTAATACTTAAATGTGCTGCAATATGATTTGTGGTGACATTTCGCTCTCCGTGCTTATTAAATAATATAATGCTTGCCTGAATTATCTTATCGCGGGTTTTCATAGAGGCTACTTCTTCCTTCTAATGATAGGTAATTTAAATAGTTTTATATTATCTATCATACTATCAAAATACATTGAACTTGAAACCTTTTTGAGTAAATACTTTAACTTCTAAACGATCTATATCAAGGTACAGATATCTTATGAATAACAACTAGCTCTGCGTAAGCAACACAATAAATAAACAAAATCTATGAGTAACTTGGCCTAATACTAACTCTATCAGGCTACTTTCCCATCAGCAAAAATTAAAAACTTAGAGATAAAACTTTGATTGAAAAAATGATTATTCAGAAGGATATGCTCTATTTCCCCCTCTAGTAAGCGACACCTATGTAGCCTCCTTATCAAAACCCATAACGACTATTGATTCGTTTTATAATATTTAAGCTGTTAATACTTGTAAGAAACTTAACTAAACCATTACAATGCCTAGTATTCACTAATAAATGAACTTAAAACATGAGCATAAAAGCAATTTACCCTGGTACATTCGATCCTGTTACAAATGGGCATTCAGACTTAATTTTGCGTGCTAGCCTATTATTTGGCGAAGTTATTATTGGTGTTGCGTCAAGCCCAAGTAAAAAACCACGTTTTACACTTGAGCAGCGCGTTGAAATGATAAAACAAATTACCAAAGATTTAGATAATGTTACCGTTGTTGGTTTTAGTGGTTTATTGGTCGATTTTGCTAAAGAGCACCAAGCAAAAGTATTAATACGAGGGTTACGCGCGGTATCTGATTTTGAATATGAATTTCAGTTAGCTAATATGAATCGACGTTTATCGCCAGATTTAGAAAGTGTATTTTTAACGCCTTCAGAAGGAAATTCATTCATATCTTCCACGTTAGTTAAAGAATTAGCTTTACATAAAGGCGATGTAAGTCAATTTGTTCATCCTATTGTGCAAGATGCACTAAAAGATCTGTCATCAAAAATCAATCTGGTTTAATGACATAGCGTACTTAGATAAAAGATATAACCTTCACAAATCGAGGTTTTTATCGATATTATTTATCATAGAAAATTGGTTTACTAACAACCTTGTTTGGCAATAAAAGCTAATGAGTGTTGATTAAAGCTATCGGGCTGCTCCACATTACAAACATGGCCACATTGCTGGATAGTATGTAGCAAACTGTTTTTATGACGCTTTACCATCTCTTTGACAGGTCCTAAAAACATATGGTCTTCCTTCCCCATAATATAAAGAATAGGAATATCGATCTCTTTTTCTTTAAAGTAACGCATCAAAGGATTTACATCCATAGCTAGCTTAAACCATCGAATAAACTCTTTTTGACACAATCGCTTAGCTTCGCGCACAAATAAGAGGCGAGATTCTTTATGACGTTTTTTTGGCATCATAATAAACGCAAACAAACGATACAACCACATATACGGCAAACAATGCTTAAAGATGTTTCCTAAGTAAACTAATGTATTACTACGGGTATTAAAGCGAGTAATAGCCCCCCCTAACACCATACTTGAGACATATTCAGGTGCGATTTCTGCAATATTACGAATAATAATTGTACCTAATGAAATACCAACAAAATGTGCACAAGGGATATTGTTATGATCTAATACATCAATAATATCTTCAGATACTTTATTAAAAGAGTAATTACTATCGACAAAAGCTTGTACTAAATGACTAGATTTTCCATGACCACGAAGATCAAGTAGAAGAACGTTATAATCTTTCTGATAAGCTCTGAGCTGACGAAACCAAATTGCCGAACTTCCGCCGGCACCATGGACAAAAACAACCCATGTTTTACTGGTTTTATGTGGAATAATACGATGAAAAAGAATTGATTTACTCATTATTACAATCACATACCTTATTGATGACGCGCTTAATTGTCGTCAGTGTATAACCAAGTTTAAAAGAATCTCTTAATAAGTCCTATTTTTAAAAATATTAAGATAAACAAACTATTGTAAACTTGGCTATGCCAAAAATGATAGACCATTGGCTGCTCAAAACTAAGTCATCAAGCAGCAAAGCGTACTAACTGCTTAAGTCTAATCGTGCTGACAATTAGGGCAATATACCGAACTTCTATTTGACTGCCTAACTTCTAACAACGTTTCTTCACAAGTTAAGCAATCTTGCCCTGCTCGACCGTAAACAAATAATGATTGAGCAAAATATCCAGGACGGCCATCGGCTTGAGTAAAGTCTTTAAGCGTGGTTCCACCTTGCTCAATAGCCGCAGCAAGCACTTGCTTTATAATATCAGTTAACCGATTAAAACGTTTATTACTAATACTTCCTGCTAGCGCTGTAGGTAAAATACCGGATAAAAACAACGCTTCATTAGCATAAATATTACCTACCCCGACGACAATATGATTATTCATTAAAAAGGTTTTAATTGGTACCTTTCTGTTTTTAGCTTTATTAAACAAATAATCGTGACCAAAATCATCAGTCAGTGGCTCTGGACCTAGCTTGCTTAATAACCCCTGAGAATCATGATGATCATCAAACCATAGAACTGCGCCAAATCGTCTAGGGTCATTTAAACGTAATACAACACCATTCACAAATACCAGTTCAAAGTGATCGTGCTTAGCGACAGGTACATCTTTATCAATAACACGAAGCGTGCCAGACATTCCTAAATGTAAAAGTAGACTTCCCGTATCAAAACGCAGTAATAAATACTTAGCGCGTCGGTCAACACTTTTAACACTTTGCCCCATGAGTTTGTGCAAATCATCAGGAATAGGCCAACGTAGTTTCGCATTACGTACAATTACCTTAGACACTTCATTATTTATAACGTGAGGGCTTATTCCTAAGCGACACACTTCTACTTCGGGTAATTCAGGCATATATTCTCATGGTACTTAGGTTATCTCACAATAGAGGTATAAGTTGATGCTTCATGGTGGCAGGTAACGCTAACCATATTTTATTCTGTTGATTATACACTAACAGCTGATCTGCTAAAGTGTATAACGTGAATAACTGTTCCTTTTCAATCCCTGCTATACCAATGCTGACCTCAACACTTTCCTGCCCCTCAATAATAATCTCTGCAGCTTGAACTAAACCGCTACCCTGCTGCCACGCAAGCATCATTTGATCAATTTGTTGATTAGTTAAATCAACTAAAACACCTTGGTTAGTCGTCTTCCAAGCCCTAGCAATACGATCAAATACGATAGATGTGTTATTGGGAAAAGCCATAGAAAGTGTTAATACCACACTATGCTCAGGTAATATTAATTCATCATTAGTATCTGGCTCAGGAAATAGTCGATTATTAGAGATATTAATGATTAAAATAATAATCATTACTGAAAATATAATGACATTATTCCATGCTGTTTTAGAAAGTTTCATTATTCATGCATTGGTAAAATGAAGATGGTTTACATCATACTGAAATAATCGACATAAAAGAACATCAAGATAATTTTTTATAGCCGAAGGGGAATTAAGCGGATGAAAGTTTCGACCAAGCAAAGGTCATTATTCCTTAAATAACGCGCATAAAAAAACCCAGTAAAACTGGGTTTTTTATTTAAACAAAGTAAAAATTAATTACTTAATTTTAGCTTCTTTATACATTACGTGCTTACGAGCTTTTGGATCAAATTTTTTGATTTCCATTTTCTCTGGCATAGTCTTTTTATTCTTATCAGTAGTATAAAAATGACCTGTACCGGCACTAGAAACTAAACGAATTTTATCACGCATAATATTCTCCTAGAAAAGTTTTTAAACTTTTTCGCCACGGGCACGGATATCAGTTAATACTGCATCAATACCTTTCTTATCGATAATACGCATTCCTTTCGGAGTTAAACGTAATTTAACGAAACGATTTTCACTCTCTACCCAAAAACGGTGAGATTGAAGGTTTGGTAAAAAACGACGACGAGTCGCGTTTCTTGCGTGAGAACGGTTGTTCCCTACGACTGGTTTCTTGCCTGTTACTTGGCAAACTTTAGACATTTGAGTCACTCCAAAATTAATTTCAGCTCGAGCTATATTTTCCCCAAGACCGTCGCCTCGGGATCCTGAAAAAGGTGGCATATTATAGAGAAACTGAATAATTAATACTAGTACTAAAAATAAAAAGCTCTAAAAAAGACCGATTTACATTTTTAATTCTTATTAATCAATAGACTATAATACAAACAATAATTAAAAAACACTCGATTTTTGTGTATATGTATCATTAAAACTATTTTTAATGATAATTTTAGTAAAATAAATCATGTTAATTAGCATCTCATTCAAATTTTTTGAATGTAAGTATTCTATTTTTGCTTAATAATCCATCAGCAATAAATGACACTTTAATTTACTCTACTATTATTTTTAAAGTCAGTTAACTGCTATAAACGTTATCCAACTTCACCGGTATCGTAAATATTACGCTGAAAAATTACGTTGTGGAACTGTTTATCAAAATAAATAATGTTACCGACAGCTTAATAAGGCTACATTATTTCACCGTGCTCTGCGAATGAATAGCATTGATTCCCAGCAATAATCATATGATCTAACACTTTCACATCAATCAGTTGCAGTGCTTGCTCGAGCTTTTGTGTTATTTGCTTATCTGCGACACTTGCTTCAGCAATACCGGAAGGATGATTGTGACATAAAATAACAGCTGCTGCCTGATGGGCTAATGCTTGTTCCACGACAACTCTAGGATAGACCGCCGCTGCATTAATGGTACCGAGAAAGAGTCGTTCAAATTTCAATACTTGATGTTGATTATCCAGAAAGAGTACCGCAAATACTTCTCTTGTTTCATTCCTCAGTTCACTTGCTAGGTAATCTTTCGTTACTTGTGAAGAACTTAGAGCACTACCTTGTTGTACCAATTTTTCTGCTAAATATCGTTTCGACATTTCTAAACACGCTTGAAGTTGTACATATTTAGCATTGCCTAAACCATGGTGGTGGCAAAATTCTTTTTTATTTGCACGAAAAACATTCGCTAAACTACCAAAATTAGCTAAAAGGTTTCTCGATAAATCAACAACATTGCACCCTTTAACGCCTGTTCTTAAAAAGATAGCGAGCAATTCTGCATCACTTAAACTCGCCGCACCAAGTGCCAATAGTTTTTCTCTTGGTCGTTCGGCACTTGGCCAATTTTTTAAGGTTCGATCGTTTGGTTCATAGGATGTTACTTTGTCTGATTTACACATAGTCGGCTTCCTTGCTGTTTTGTTAATGATTATTTTTCAAATAGTACGAATAAATGCTATCGTATTAATAATATTATTTATCAGTTTAAGATTAGCAGATTATGCAAATTCTACAGGACAAAAAAATTGTTCTCGGTATCAGTGGAGGGATTGCCGCTTATAAAATCCCAGAATTAGTCCGTCGCTTAAAAGAGCAAGGTGCTGATATTCGTGTTGTAATGACCGAAGGCGCAAAAGCATTTATAACGCCACTGACTTTACAAGCTGTTTCAGGCAATGCCGTTGCAGACAGTTTACTAGACACGGCAGCCGAATTAGCCATGGGGCACATAGAGTTAGCGAAATGGGCTGATTTAATCATCATAGCCCCAGCAACTGCCGACATTATTGCGCGAATGACTGCTGGCATGGCAAATGATTTACTTACCACCATTTGTTTAGCAACCAGTGCCCCTATCGCGATTGCCCCAGCGATGAATCAACAAATGTGGCACGCATTACCGACGCAAGCCAATATAAAAACCCTTAGCGAGCGTAACGTACAAATTTGGGGACCTGGTAGTGGCGAACAAGCCTGTGGTGACGTTGGTTTAGGCCGTATGTTGGATGTTGATGAATTAGTCACCCTTGCTAGCGACTTTTGTACGGATAAATACTTACAAGGACAACACTGGGTGATTACTGCCGGTCCAACTCGAGAAGCGATAGATCCGGTACGCTATATATCTAACCACAGTTCAGGAAAAATGGGTTATGCAATTGCTCAAGCCGCCTTACGTGCAGGTGCTACAGTTACTTTGATTTCCGGACCCGTTAACATTAAAGCGCCTGTTGGAAGCCAATTAATTAACGTAAATAGCGCTGAAGAAATGCATGAACAAGCATTAAAGTTTGCACCTAAAAGCACAATATTTGTTGCTTGTGCCGCAGTCGCTGATTACCGAGTTGCACAGATAGCAACACAGAAAATCAAAAAAAGTAATGATGCTATGCAACTTGAACTCGTGAAAAATCACGACATTGTTGCTGATGTGGCTAGTTTAGATAACAAGCCATTTATGGTTGGTTTTGCTGCTGAAACACAAAATATAGAGCAGTATGCTCGTGGTAAACTAATACGAAAAAATTTAGACTTAATAGCCGCTAACGATGTGGCAAAATCAGGTCAAGGCTTTAATAGTAATGATAATGCTTTAACCGTATATAGTGCTATTGATAAAACAGATATTCCACTAGCCAACAAACAAATAGTGGCACAAAGATTAGTCTCTTTAATTAATCAGCATTATTTAGCAAAAAAAAACTAAACAACAATATCTAACAAAAAACACCTAACAAAAACAATAAATAATAGAGAACCTTCTTACTATGCCAGCTAGCCCTAAAATCCCAGAAAAGATTAGTCGGAAACAACAAATATTAGAGTGTTTAGCGCTGATGTTACAATCAAGCCCTGGTCAACGTATTACTACCGCGAAACTTGCGGCAGAAGTAGGTGTATCAGAAGCGGCTTTATATCGACACTTTCCATCAAAAGCACGTATGTTTGAAGGGTTAATTGATTTTATTGAAGAGTCTGTTTTTTCTAGGATCAATTTAATTTTAACTGATCACAAAGAAACATTAGTACGCTGTCATCATGTACTTCATGTTCTATTAGTTTTTGCTGAGCGAAATCCAGGCATGTGTCGCATATTATCAGGCGACGCACTTATGGGTGAAAATGAACGTTTACGCGTTCGAGTTCACCAATTTTTTGAAAAACTTGAATCACAATTTAAACAAATATTGCGTGAAAGAAAATTACGCGAAGGTAAAACATTTACCATTAATGAACAAGCACTTGCTAACATTTTAGTGGCTTTTGCTGAAGGAAAAATCAGTCAGTATGTACGATCTGGCTTTGATAAAAAACCTAGCAGCAACTTCAATGAGCAATGGCAGTTTTTAATGGCAAGCAAATAAGGAAAAACATGTCTACATTATCACACCTTAAACCAGAAAGTTTATGGCAATTATTCGAAAAAATTTGCAGTATCCCTCACCCATCAAAGCATGAACAACAGATATCGGCTTGGATTCAAAGTTGGGCAGCAGAGCTAAACTTATCCATTAAAGAAGATGCCGTGGGAAATCTTTTTATTAAAAAACCAGCCACGAAAGGCATGGAAGATCGCCAAGGCATAATTCTACAGGCCCACATGGATATGGTGCCACAGAAAAACAATGATACTGTGCATGATTTTTTAACCGATCCGATCAGACCTTATGTTATTGAAAGTGGTGATTGGGTTACTGCCCAAGGAACTACATTAGGCGCTGATAATGGCGTAGGCTTAGCATCGGCTTTAGCTATTTTAGCTAGCGATGATATTGCCCATGGCCCACTTGAAGTTTTAGTCACCATTGATGAAGAAGCAGGTATGTCTGGTGCTTTTGGCCTTGAATCTGGTTGGTTAGATGGCGATATATTAATTAATACTGACTCTGAGCAAGAGGGTGAAGTCTATATGGGCTGTGCTGGTGGTATTGATGGTACAGCAACCTTTAAATTAGAGTTTGATGACGTACCAGAAAATTATCAAGCATTTAACTTATCTATCTCTGGTTTAAAAGGCGGGCATTCCGGCGTTGATATAGATACCGGTAGAGCAAATGCAAATAAACTCTTAGTACGCTTTTTACTTGAAGCAAGTAATAAATTCGAGCTACGTTTAACAGAAATAAATGGTGGCAGTTTACGTAACGCTATTCCGCGTGAAGCGAACACAAGCTTTGTTATACCAACAACAGACGTACCCGCATTAAAAGAGCAACTAGCTCAATATTTAGCAACAATTCAAGGTAACTTAAGCGTCATTGAAACAGATATTGACATGTTGCTTATTTCACCAGAAGAATTTGAACAATGTTGGAGTAGCGCAACACAACATCAAATTTTACGTGCGTTAAATGCATGTCCTAATGGCGTTATTCGAATGAGTGATGACATTGAAGGTATTGTTGAAACTTCATTAAATTTAGGTGTTGTCCGTACACGAGGTAAAAACTTTACAGCCCTAGTACTCATTCGCAGTTTACATGATGATGGCCGTTTAGAAACACAACGTACTGTACAATCAGTGTTTGAATTAGCTAATGCGAGTATTAAATTTAGCGGCGCATATCCTGGCTGGAAGCCAAATCCTGATTCAGCCATTATGAAAACAGTAAGCAACACGTATCAAGAGTTGTTTAACAAGATACCTGCAGTAATGGTTATCCATGCTGGTTTGGAATGCGGCTTATTTAAAGATGCTTATCCACATTGGGACATGGTTTCAATTGGGCCAACGATTAAATTTCCTCATTCACCTGATGAGAAAATTGAAATTGCTACGGTTGCACAATATTGGCAGCTTTTGACTGCTGTATTAGCAAAAGCACCAAAAAAATAATGCGGCTTATACAGTTAAGTAATTACAAATAACGACTTGTACCTACTCATTTTGCCCAAAACTAACGATAACTATAGTGTTGAGATATTAACTAGCTATCGGCCTAATACAGGCCTGATTTGAATCACACCTGTATTAGGTTAAAAGTAACATTGGTCATTAGTCATTTTTCCGTTAGAATAGGAGAATAATTAAAATAGGACATTTTCTATGATTCAGCCACAAAAAATAATAATTGCTGATGATCACCCTTTATTTAGACAGGCGTTATTGGGAACCTTACGAAATAAGTTAAGCCAAACAATTTGGCTTGAAGCAGAAACCATCGCTGAGCTTGAACAACAGCTACAAAATAATAACGAAAGTGATTTATTGCTATTAGATTTAAATATCCCTGGTGCTCACGGTTTTAGTACCTTAATTCACGTTAGAAATCATTTCCCTCAAATTCCTGTTGTTGTAGTCTCCGCCCATGAAGATCAAAATACCATTGGTAAAGCAATGGGTTATGGCGCAGCAGGGTTTATTCCAAAATCAACACCGGTTAATGATATTTTTACCGCCATTATGACCGTTTTATCTGGTGATATTTGGTTGCCTGCCTCATTTCAAGCTAACTCTGGAAGTAACGAAACAACAGATATCGCTGAACGAGTTGCCAGCTTAACTCAACAGCAATATCGTATTTTAATGATGTTTGCTCAAGGCTTGCTTAATAAACAAATTGCTTATGATCTTAATGTTTCTGAAGCAACGATAAAAGCGCATGCTACAGCCATATTTCGTAAACTCGATGTACGCAATAGAACACAAGCAGTTATCGCAATTTCTCAACTAAATTTAGTTGAAAAAGGCTTCGATCAATCTTAAATAAATAGTAGTTTGAGCTGCAATTTAGTCACCGTAATCAACTTGTAACTTCTGCGCCAATTTGGCACTAATTAACGCTCTTAGCGCAGCAGGTTTTACTAGTTTCCTCATAAAGCCTACATCAGCACTTTTTGCTTTACTTTCAATACCAACCTCTGTTGTCGCAGTAATCAATATTGCTGGAATATAGTGATTACAGTCACGTCGCATATCAGCAATTAACGTTAAACCATCCGCTTGCTCACCTACAGGTAGCCCCTCATGGTAACCTAACTGATAATCAACCAACAAAATATCAATATCACTTTGATGATTCGCAAACTCTGTTAATGCAGTCTCCCTCGAGTCAGCAGCAAGGATATTACATTGCCATGCAGACAATAACTCAACCATACCACTTAAAACGTCTGGATCATTATCTATACACAATACGGTGATGCCTTTTAAACCCATATTCTTTATTGGTGTAACTAACTGCGGTTTTGCGATTAATTGACTCGAACGCTCTACTGAAATTGAAAATTTACAACCTTGCATTTCTCTTGATTGTAAACTTAATGAATGACCTAATAACTGCACCAAAGATTGTGTGATATTCAGACCTAGCCCTAATCCTCGAGCTGATTGACTTGTTGGTGTATCTAATTGCGTAAACTGTTCAAATACCAATACTTGTTTTTCTAATGGAATGCCCGGTCCATTATCAAGCACTTGAATCACCACTTCCTTCTCTAATATTCTCGCACCTAACAACACCTTTCCAGGACTAGCATACCTAAAGGCATTTCCGACAAGGTTTTGAATAATACGTCTAAGTAAGTGTTTATCCGACTTTACCCATGTTTTCGTTGCCACCAGCCTAAATTCAACCTTTTGCTCAATAGCTAAAGCAGCAAACTCTTGCTCTAAGTCATCAAACAATTCATTCAAAGAAAACACTTCAATATGAGGTTTAATATTGCCACTTTCTAATCGAGCAATTTCAGCTAAATCTGCCAATAAATCATTAGCCGCTCTTAGCGATTTATCAATATTATCAACCTGCCTTTGTTGCTCAAAGGTTAAGTCTTTTTGCTCAGTTAATGCCGAAGTAAATAAGCGCGCGGCTTCTAATGGTTGCATAAGATCATGACTACACGCTTTTAAATACTGACTCTTTTTGATATGCGCTTGTTCAGCTTTTTCATGGGCTTTTGCGAGCGCTTCATTAGTTTTTGCTAACGTTAATGTACGTTCATAAACGCGCGTTTCTAGATCTAGGTTAGCTTCTTTTAATACTTGTTCGGCTTGGCGGTACGCAGTGATATCAGAGAACAGCATAACAAAACCACCACCAGGTAATGGGTTACCCTCAATAAGAATAGTTTGACCGTTGGCTTGTTGCCTTTCAGAGCTATGTGGACTACCTTTACGTAAATATTCTAACCGTCTAAAAACTTGGTTATCAATATCTCCTGCACCACATAAGCCACGTTTAACATTGTGACGAATCAGCGCTTCAATAGGGCTTCCTATTTTGACAAGCTCAGTAGGATAGTCGAACAAATCTAAATATTTTTTGTTCCACGCAACTAGCTTTAATTCTTCATCAACAATAGAAATACCTTCACTGGCATTTTCTATCGCACTTTGCAGTAAATTTTGAGAAAACTCTTGTTTTTGACTAGAAGCATCCTCTACCAGTACCGCTATTTCATCCAAAGCAATATCGCGACCATCAAGAGCTGAAGATAATACTAATCGTGCTGAAGATGCTCCCATTACTAAAGCTAATGTATTTTCAGTTTGTTGCAGTAATAGCTGATTATATTTAGCGTTACCTAGTTGCTTTTTATTATGTGAAGATTGAAACAAGCTAAAGCTTGATTTAGCTTTGCTTTCACCAACAAAGCGCGAAGCAAGCAGTTCTAGCTCACTCACATCTAATTGTCGTTTCTTTTCTACTCTTAATAACGTAGGTGATTGCCACTCTAAAAATAAAGAAGCCTGAACACGTTCTTGCACACTTTGACGGCTGATTTGTGACAATGCCCACATTACAATAATATTTGCCGCTAAACTAAAGAGTGTAGCGGTTGTTTTAGATGATAAAAGCCCTTCAGCAAAAGGTGTTGGATATAAACCAAATTGAGGTAAAAAGTTTAAGGTTAACCACAATATAAAGCCAACTAAAATACCTGCATAAACCCCAACCAAGCTCGCTCGTCGCCAATAAAAAGCAACAACTAACGCTGGTGTAAGCTGTGCAAAAGCCCCAAAAGCTACTTCACCTGATGAAGATAATGTATCAGTTGACGCCAGACTAAACACACCATACCCAGACATGATGACAAATAAGATCAGTAATTTACGGATGTTAAGTAAACGTTTCCTGAAATTATCGTAATTAGTTTGAGCAACTTTTTGTCTGCGGTAAAGCAAAGGGAAAACGATTTCATTACTAAGCATAGTGCTTAATGCGATCGCAGAAATAATTACCATAGAGCTAGCCGCTGAAACTGCACCTAGAAAGGTAAAGAGTGTTAACCAGGTTTGATCGCCGATACTAGGTAAGAACAATACATACATATCAGAAGAAACTGTATCGCCTAATAATAACTGACCTGCAAGTCCTAAAGGAGCTGCAAAAAAAGCAAAAATCAAAAGGTATAGCGGAAATACGCGTCGGCCTAACCAAGTATCTTTGTTAGATCTTAGTTCTACTACCATCACTTGAAACTGCCTTGGCAACGAAAGAAATGCAGCCATAACAATCACCAACATTGCCAGCATTGAGCTAATATTACCTGCGTTTAACTGCTGCTCCATTTTCACTGTTGCATTAGACTGTTGCCAAATATCAAGTGGTGAATCAAATAATGAAAAACATACAAATAAACTTACGGCTAAAAAGGCAATAATTTTGACTAATGATTCAAAAGCAATCGCCAGCATCACTCCAGGGTGACGCTCAGTTACATCAATATTTCGAATACCAAATAAAATCGTAAAAATAGACAAGACAATACTGATAACCAAACCAATATGCCAACTACTTAGGCTTTGATCTACTTGTAGTTGCTGAAAGGTATACACCATAGCTTTTAACTGAAGCGCAATATATGGCATGGTTCCAACAAAGGAAACGATAGTAACAATAATAGCTAGGTTATGTGATTTACCGAAGCGAGAAGCCAGTAAATCAGCAATGGATGTTAAATTTAATTTTAAACTAATACGAATAATACGTTGTATAAATGGCCAAGCAAAAACAAAAAGTATAGTGGGACCAAGATAAATAGGTATGTGTGATAAAAAGTTAGTTGACGCTTGCCCTGCAGTACCTAAGAAGCTCCATGACGTACAATAAACACCAAGTGTAAGTGCATAAATTATACTTTGTCCTTTTTTCGCCAATTGATTACGGTATTTATCACCTAAAAAAGCAATGATAAAGAGTAAGCCAATGTAAATTAAACTAATACTAACTAATTGCCAATTGGGGAACATTGCGCTTCTCTGATATTGATGATAGAAATAATTCTAAGCGATTTGAATACGACACTTTATCAATATACCGACAAAGTAACATCTGAATAAATACGACCTTTAGCTAAATGATTCAAATGTTATGTCATTCTTTTATTAAATAGCTAAGCATTGTTATAAAAATCTTGCTAGACTTCGCCCCGAACCAAGGAGTGCGGTTTTATTTATTTACTTTTGAAAGTAATAAAATAAATAACTGCTGAGATGTTGATGATTTCAACAAACCCTTTGAACCTGGACGGGAATTAGTCACTAAAATAACTTTAGCGATTAATATAACCGGCGTAGGAATGGTTAGTGATCGCATCACAGTCTACCTTAGACAACCTCCCAGTGCCGGATCCCATAGTATAACTTGATTTAATACTTATGAGATCTTTATGAATTTTACCAAATCTCCGCTTACTTTAGCAATTGCTTCTTTCTTACTTTCAGCGCCATTAGTGAGTTTGCAAGTTAACGCCCAAGAAGAAAAAACAGCCTTAGAAACTATTACCGTTACTAGTGATTTTAGGCAACAAAACTTATTAAAAACTCCTAGCGCATTATCAGTATTAACTGATCTAGAAATACAACAGCGTAATGCTCAAAATCTTGAAGAATTAGTCGCTGTTATCCCCAACGTTAACTTCGCTAGTGGCTCTCAACGTGCGCGTTATTATCAAATTCGAGGCATTGGTGAACGTAGCCAGTACAATGAGCCTATTAATCCATCTGTGGGTATGATTATTGACGGCATAGATTTTACTGGCATTGGCAGTATTGCCACCCTTTTTGATGTTCAACAAGTAGAAGTATTTCGTGGCCCTCAAGGTACTCGCTTCGGTGCAAATGCGCTCGCTGGCATGTTGAATATTACAACTAATGCGCCTACAGACGAATTTGAAGGTAGTATAAAACTAGATGTAGGAAATTATCATAGCTATGGCCTAGGTGTTGCACTTTCAGGCCCTGCCTCAGACGCGGTTAATTATCGTTTAGCGGTAAATAAATATCAAAGTGACGGTTTTATTGAAAATACTTACCTAGGTAAAGATGACACCAACAATAGAGATGAGTTAAGCCTTAGAGGTAAGTTATCTATTCAAGTGAACAATGAATTAACCGTTGATTTATCGGCGTTTTACTTTGATTTTGACAATGGTTTTGATGCTTTTTCATTAGATAATAATCGTCAAACATTATCTGACCAACCCGGCTTTGATCAGCAAGAAACTAGCGCTTTAGCTGCGAAGTTTACCTATGAAGGTTTTGACAATTTTACCTTGGTTACCTTATTAAGCCATGCTGACTCTGATTTAGCCTATGGCTTTGATGAAGACTGGGCTTATGTTGGTATTTCAGCACCTGAAAATATTGATAATCAAGATTATGCTTATTATGAATATTCTTCTACCGATTATTACTTTCGTGATAAGTCGACCCAAACAATTGAATTAAGAGCATTATCAAACAAAGAAAGTGAATTATTCAATGGCACAACCTCTTGGGTTGCTGGTCTCTATTTCAAACAAGACGATGAAGATTTAAAACGTCAATATACTTACCTATCAAATGACTACACGTCAACATTTGACAGCCAATCTATTGCTATTTATGGTCAACTTGATACTCAATTAAGCGAACAATGGCAACTAACATCAGGTATTAGAATCGAACAGCGTACTGCTGATTACTTTAACTCAGATGGTTTTAATGACAGTCCTGACGATACTATGATTGGGGGTAAGTTAGTACTTAGCTACCAACAAAATGATGATGCTTTTTGGTATGGTTCAATCAATAGGGGTTATAAAGCAGGTGGTGCAAATACCGATGGTAGCTTGCCTGATGACTTACGAACCTTTGATCCGGAATATTTAATCAATTATGAATTAGGTTACAAGCTTTCCTTACTCGATAATTCAGCTTTTATTCGTACTGCTGTTTTTTATATGGACAGAACCGATGTTCAAGTTAAAAGTTCACAAACCATAGTTCGTGAAGATGCCAGCTCTGAATTTATTTCATATCTTGGCAATGCAGCTACGGGGTCAAATATAGGTGTTGAGGTCGAAGCAAATTGGAAAATTAACGAACTGTTTGAACTTTATGGTGCGCTAGGCTTACTTGATACCGAATTTAATGATTTCATTAATGCCGACGGCGTGTCTTTAGATGGTCGTCAACAAGCTCATGCACCAAATTACCAATTTAACCTTGGCATCAACCTTAACCCAAGTGAATATTGGTTAGTTAATATTTCTCTTGATGGTAAAGATGGGTTTTATTACTCTGATAGCCATAATGAAAGATCTAAATCAGTTGAGTTAGTTAATGCTTCTATCACTTATTTACAAGATGACTACCAAGTTAAAGTTTGGGCACGTAATTTAGCTGATGAAAACTATACTAATCGTGGTTTCTATTTTGGTAATGATCCAAGAGATGGGTATAAAGGCAAACAATATACACAACTATCTGAGCCTTTAGTCTTTGGTATAACATTAGATTACCAATTCTAATAACTAGCGATGCCGCTTAAGTAAACCAAGCTCAGGTTAAATATGAACAACCATTTATAATTATAGGATTTTTATGAATATTTCTATCGAATTAAGTTTATATCCATTGGCAGAAGACCAATATAAAAGCGAGATTTGGGCTTTTATCAGACGCCTTCGTGATACAGAAGATTTAGATGTTGTTACCAATGGCATGAGTACTCAAGTCTTTGGTGAGTATGATTTAGCAATGAATAAAGTAATGGCTGAAATCAAACGAGTTCATAGCACTACTGGTGCAGCCGTTTTTGTGTGTAAATTTATCAGTGGTCATCATGCGCAGCCAGAAGCAGAAAGTTAATGTCTGAAATGCTTACCAGCTTTATTACTTATGCTGAAAGTTTACCTTGGCTTGAGCTAGTAGCAATGCTACTAGCGCTTGCTTATGTTCTCTTAGCTGCTTCAGGCTCAATATGGTGTTGGCCTGCCGCTTTAATCAGCACTGCGATCTATACTTACGTTTTCTATGATGTATTACTACTAATGGACAGCGCTTTAAGTATCTATTATTTGATTATGGCTGTTTATGGTTATTGGGCTTGGCAACAACGTACACCAACAAAGAACGAAGATAGCTCAACACCTTTAGGTATTGTTTCCTGGCAGCTTAGCTTTCATGTGAAAGCTTGCTTAGTATTAACGCTTATTGCCTTAGCTTTAGGGTATATTATGGCAAACTATACCCCTGCCGACTTCCCTTATCTTGATACTTTTACGACAGTATTTGCCGTATTTGCTACCTACTTGGTCGCTCAAAAAGTACTCGAAAATTGGCTTTACTGGATAGTTATTGATGCAGCGTCAATTTATTTATATGTTGAAAAAGATTTAACACCAACCGCTGTTTTATTTATCCTTTATACATTTATTGCTACTTGGGGATATTTCAAATGGCGAAGTCTATATTCTGGCAATCGCATAGCAATAAAGCACAGAGTAAATAGTTAAATTCTTATGTTACCACCACTAAGTACATTAGTCTGTTTTAATACTGTCGATACTATCGTGCCAATTACAGCAGGATTAAGTAGCCAGTGCTATCAAGTATTTGCTGATAAAAAGTGCTTTTTTGCTAAACAAGTCACTACTACTGACGAGCCCATTGTCAGTATATACGCTGCTTCGAATAACATAAGCCCAAGCGTAATTTACCACGACGAACATTGGCTCATTACAGAGTTTATTACTGGAGATAACTTATCTTTAGAACAACAAAGTATTGACGAAAAAATAAGGCTGGCAATTAAGTTAATGGTGCAATGCCATCAATTTAAAGTCGAGATAAACAAGTTAGTACCAGAAAACGTTGTTAATTATCTCTTAGGTAAACAAGTATTTGCACCACAGCGGCTTTCAACACAACAAAAGAAAGACTTACAACATTACAGTGAATCCGTCATCACCTCACTTAACGTTACTAAGAATACAGTTAATAGCACAAGCAGCAATCTCGTTTGTTGCCATGGCGATATTAATTTCAGCAATATTGTCATGTCGTTAGAAAATAAAGCATATTTAGTAGATTATGAATGTGTATGCCTCGCGCCTGCTGAATATGATCTAGCCATGTTAGTCGCAGTGAATAATATTAATGAAGATAAATTACCCCTACTTATTGAACTTTACCAAAAGCACACTGAATATGAAATTAATCAAACGCTATTAAAAAACTACCTGCAATTTTGTTACTTTATTAATGGTCTTTGGTATGCGCGAGCATATGATAATTCTGATCTTGTACAGTTTGCCCACCTAGCCAAACAGCAATGGCAACACCTTCCCCTACAACAAAATTTACTCTTTAACATTTAATCATTAGTTAACGTCATGTACTGAACATATTGCAAAGGTACATTAGTTCTAGTAGTTTAACTGTAACCGTATGTTCATATAACAAAACAATTGGATTTCATTTATGCCCGTAGAAACTATTTACAAGGTAGCTTTACACCCTTTTATCAATGAATCTATTGCGAGCTTGAAGGCAATGGCGCACCTGTCAGGATCTTCTGCCGATGCTTTCATGGATAAAGTAGAAGACTTTAAATTTAAAGGATATGCCGTTTGTTCTGAAGTGAGTGGCTGTATTAATGGCGTAATTATGATGCATCATTACCCTGAAACCGCTGTTGCTATAGGCAATTCAGTCTGTGAAACCATGTTTAATGAAAAATATGATTTTACTGAAATAAATGAAGAACTTAGTAACGCATTAGCTGAATGGGGTAATACTATTGTTGGCCGCTCGACTGATTTATTGAGTCGTCATAATTTAGAATTTAATTTTTCAAGCCCTTACTTTCTTCATAACTTTGATGATATGGAGAAATATTTAGAAGGCGTTAAAGAGATTGTCACTGTACCTATTACCGTTGAAGGTGTTGGTCGTTATTATTTTAACCTATTAATACGTGAAGTTAGCTTTCAAACAGGCAGCACTACGCGCGAAGAAAGTACAGGTATTGCTAATCCGCACACTACCCCGCTACCAACAGATAATAAGATATTATTAGTTGATGATAGTGCGATGATTCGCAAAGCATTAAGACGTTTCCTAAATAGCTTGGGTTACGAAAATATTATTGAAGCTGACGATGGTACTAGTGCATTAGCTATGGTAGAAAATGAAGTGCCCGACTTTATGTTTATGGATGTTGTTATGGGCGAAATGAATGGTGATGAAGCATTAAAAATCATTCGTGAAAAGGGCTATAGCGTACCTGTGGTAATGCTATCGTCTGTCACTGACCAAGCGTTAGTTAAGCAGTGTGAACAACAGGGTGTTTCTGGTTTTATTTTTAAACCAATTCAAGCAGACAATGGTGCTGAAATCATAAAGTCATATCTAAAAGTGATTTAAAATAAAAGGTAAACAAGTCAATTTATAATATTCACATAAACTGGCTTGTTTATTAATACCTAACAGTGATAAAAGTTGTTGGTCAAGATAATTCACCTGTGCCTAATCCGGTAATCAATAGTCGCTTTTAGATCCTATCGTAAACACACAAATATGGCCCCAGCCAATACAACGGCGATACTATGGTTGCTATCTACACAGATATGAACATTACCGAAAGAGACTTTAATCACGTTGTAGAGCTGCTTATACAAGCGATGGAAGATGAAGGAATCTCTTATCAAACTCAAAATAAGTTATTATTCAAATTAGCTGGATTAAGAGACCAAGTAATCAAAATATAAATGAGAACCTGGTTACACTCAATAATAGTTCTATAAAGCAGCAATAAAATATAGGCTTATTTTACTGTTTGAGTATAAAACTCTGCGATGTACTGCCCACCTTTAATTTTAGCAATTAAACGTAGTTTATAGCTATCACCTTTATTACTTGTAAGGCTTCTCAACGCTGTTTTATTTTTCCAATAATAAGGGCTTTCTTTCATACCCAGAAGATAAGTTGTGATTTTATCGGAGCTATCCACTAAAAAGAGTGTAGCACTATCTAAGGGAAAGGTAGAGTTAACTTCAGTTACTCCGTTTTCATCCGAAATATTGACCTTGAATTCGCCTGACTGTAAGACGCAATTATGATTAATTACATCACAATGACCTTCTGGTACTAGCTGAATTATTTTATTTGAAGCCGCCTTACTCTCATTGTAATAATCAGCACCAATATAACCTAAGATACAAAGAAAAGGGGCAACCATAAAAGCAACTTTAAGGTGTCTATTCATATTTAATTCTTCTTAATTAATTCTTCTAATTTAACAAGGTGGTTAATTTAACAGAAAAGGCTAGACGACTCTGTAAAAAATTGTCGTCTAGCCTTTTATTTATTCAAACATAACTCGACATTCAATTATCAAATGTCGAGTTATGAATTTTAGTGAACGTGTGCTGCACTAACATCGCCTGGTATACGCATATTCTCTACCATTGCTTGAATATGAGCTGGAGCTGGACCTGTAACTTTAAGTAAAACAAAAGCCACTGCAAAGTTAACTAAAGCACCAACCGCACCAAAAGCGTTAGGCGAGATACCAAAGAACCAATTAGGACCCATATCACCTAAGAAATCAGTACCTGGAATAAACATAATACCTTTATGTTGGAATACATATAGCATAGTTACACCGATACCTGCAATCATACCTGAAACAGCTGCTGTACCACTCATTCTCTTAGAGAATATACCCATCATTAATGCAGGGAAGATACTTGATGCTGCTAAACCAAAGGCTAAGGCAACAGTACCCGCGGCAAATCCCGGCGGATGTAAACCAAGGTAACCTGAAACCAGTATCGCAATAGTCATTACAACACGCCCCGCTAGTAACTCATTTTTCTCCGATAAGTCAGGGGTTAGTACACCTTTCATTAAATCATGAGAGATTGAGGATGATATAGCAAGTAACAAGCCGGCTGCGGTTGAAAGTGCAGCTGCCAGACCACCAGCGGCTACTAAAGCAATTACCCAATTTGGTAAATTAGCGATTGCAGGGTTAGCAAGTACCATGATGTCATTATCAACAGTAACCATTTCATTTGTTACTTTATCAGCAGAGTATTGAATTTTGCCATCGCCATTTTTATCTTCAAATTTCAATAAACCAGTTTGTTCCCAATCTTTAAACCATTGAGGGCGCTCATCATAAACAAGATTTTCACCTGCTGTAGGTTCAATAGTATTCATTAAGTTTAAGCGAGCCATTGCACCAACAGCTGGCGCTACAGTATAAAGTAAACCGATGAAAACTAATGCGTAACCTGCAGAAGAACGAGCTGCTTGTACTGAAGGAACAGTAAAGAAGCGCATAATTACATGAGGAAGACCTGCTGTACCGATCATAAGAGACATAGTATAAGCGAACATATTTAAGGTGCTGCCTAGGCTACTTGTTGTATATTCTTTAAAGCCTAAATCAGTTACTACCATGTCTAGCTTATCTAGTAAATAAACACCGCTACCATCAGCTAATGTACTACCTAAGCCTAATTGTGGAATAGGATTGCCTGTCAGTTGTAGTGAAATAAATACGGCAGGAATCGTGTAAGCAAAAATCATTACTACATATTGTGCGATTTGCGTATAAGTAATACCTTTCATACCACCAAGTACTGCATACACCCAAACAACAGCCATGCCGATGCCTAAACCTAAGCCATAATCTACCTCTAAGAAGCGAGAGAAAGCTACACCCACACCTTTCATTTGACCAATGATGTAAGTCAATGAAGCAATAATCAAACAAATTACCGCAACAATACGTGCAGTTTTAGAATAATATCGATCGAAGATGAATTCAGGTACAGTGAATTTTCCATGCTTACGCATATAAGGGGCTAGTAACATGGCTAGTAATACATAACCACCTGTCCAACCCATTAAGAAAACTGAACCACCATAGCCCATAAAAGCAATCATACCTGCCATTGAAATAAATGACGCAGCACTCATCCAATCGGCACCAATCGCCATACCATTTTGCATAGGGGTAATACCGCCGCCCGCTACGTAGAAATCACTAGTTGAACCTGCACGCGCCCACCAAGCGATAGCAAAATATAAGGCAAATGTGCCAAATACAGCAATATATGTATATAGTTTTAACTCTTCCATGCTTAACCCTCCGCCTGATATTTTTTATCAAGCTTATTCATTTTCACGCCATACCAAAAAATTAAGGCAAGAAATGAGTAAATAGAACCTTGCTGTGCAAACCAAAAACCAAGTTTGTACCCACCTAGACGAATTTCATTAAGCGGCTCTACCAGTAGTAAGCCTAAACCAAATGAAACTGCAAACCAGATTGCAAGACATATAAAGATTAGGCGAAGATTTTCCGACCAATAAGTTTCTTTATTTTCCACAATAGTCTCCTAGCGACGTTGTAGCCCGTATTTCACGTTAATGTGTATTTTTATTAGGCTTTTATTGTAATAATTTTAGTAAAAGTGTGAATATAGATTTCAGTCAGTAATCATTATTATTTATAAAGACAGAAATCCATATTCAACTTCAACTGTCATTAAATCTAGCAAGCTTTCATTTTTTCGGGTATTAAACTTTAGTCTAAATCAATAATTTAGCTGATAAATCGCTATATCAACCACATACATTAGCCAGTATTTTCGCGGCTTCAAGAGCAAATAATAATACAAGTGCAACTTTAGTCTACATTGTCACTTCAATGGTTGACTAGCTACCACCACCACTCTAAATTATCATTGTTACCTTGCGAATTAGATATACGCTTTTACAATTTGCTTGGCTATATCAATACTTACTCCTATCAAACAAGAGCGTATACAGGTAATCAATATGGACACTGAACTTTCTGAGATTTATAGCTTCATCCAAAGTATTCCGCCTTTTGACAGCTTGCCACAGCCTGCTTTAGCGCGCTTAATTAGAGAGCTAGCGATTAATTATGTTCGAAAAGATGAGTTCCTTCCGCCAAAAGGCGTGAAAGAAGCACGTCTGTATATTGTTCGCAAAGGAGCCTTAAGTTGTCTATCAAGTAATGGTGAGTTAATTTCTCGATTAGGTGAAGGTGATTTATGCAGTGAATTTTGCAAACAAATATTGCAACCGATAAACAACACAGATCAAAGTAATGTTGATCCAAATAACGCACCACTATCAACAGAACAGCGCGTAAAAACTGATGAAGACTGTTTAGTTTATAGTTTAGATGCTCAAGTATTGAAGGACATCGGCGAGAAGTATCCAAGCATTAGTGACTATTTCAATCATAACTCTGCTGAACGACTTAAGAAAAAAATGTCTAAAATCAATGAAGAAGCCATTATTTCTTCTACATTAATGAATATGCCTGTTAGTAATTTCTATCACTCTCCTATTGCCGGTATCGATGTTAGCCAAAGCATCCAACAAGCGGCAATACAAATGACAGAACAAGGTTATACCTGCTTAGTGGTATTAGATAACAAAAACTGTGTAGGAATAGTGACTGATAAAGATATACGTCGGCGCTGTGTTGCTGAAGGTTTACCCATTTCAACAAGTATCGCTGAAATAATGACTCGTGACATGAGTACTATTGATATAAAAAACAATGCTTACGATGCCTTAATGACCATGACAGCCAAACATATACAACACTTACCGGTTACTAATCAGGGTCAAGTCGTTGGTATGGTAACCGTCACCGATTTAATGAACAATGAAGGTCATAATACGGTTAATTTCTCTAGTATTATTCATAAAGCTAAAAGTTTAGAGCAATTAATAGAAGTGAGTGTGTTATTGCCTAAATTGCAAATTCGTTTAGCAAAACTAGGCGCAAGTGCTGATCATGTAGGTAAAAGTATTAGTGCTATCACTATGTCCTTTACCAAACGCCTTATTGAAATGGCAGAAGAAAAATTTGGACCACCACCGGTTCCTTATGCATGGTTAGCTGCGGGCTCACAAGCAAGACAAGAACAACTTGCTCATTCAGATCAAGACAATGCCATTATTATCTGCGACTCTATGAAGCCCGACGATGATGCTTGGTTTGAAAGTTTAGCTCACTTTGTGTGTGATGGTTTAGCCGACTGTGGCTTTATTTATTGTCCTGGTTACATTATGGCAACCAATGATAAATGGCGACAACCGGTAAAAAATTGGCAAAAATATTTCGACGGCTGGATTGATACACCAAGCCCTGAAGCATTATTAAATTCCAGCGTCTTTTTTGATTTAGAAACTATTTGTGGTGATGCTAACTTACTTAACAATGTACGAGCTAATTTACTGAAAAAAACACAAAACAATAGTTTATTTATCGCTCATTTATCCAAAAACGCTTTGGCTTTACGCCCTCCTTTGGGATTTTTTAGAGACTTTGTATTAAAACAAAATGGTAAGCACAAGGCCACGTTAGATCTTAAACATAATGGCATTGCTCCTATAGTCGATCTTGCTCGTATCTATGCACTATCCCAGGGTATTAGTGCTGTTAATACTATTGAACGCATTAAGCAAGCCGCAGGCTCTGCCGCTATTACGCAGTCATCCGCAGAAAACTTAGTAGACGCATACGAGTTTTTAGGAATATTGCGTGTAAAACATCAAGCAAATCAGCTAACCAAAGATATTGAACCTGATAATTACCTTTCTCCTAAGGAGCTATCTAAGTTAGAACGTGAACATTTAAAAGATGCTTTTAAAGTAATTAAAACACTGCAAGACTCAAGACAGGCCAACTTCTAATGCCACTCAATGTTTTTATGAACTATATTTCCGGCTATGAAGCGAAACGTAAACGATTATTAAAAAAAGCGCCCGAAGGACCACTTAAAGATTTTTTGTCAGTCCCTTTTCCCACATTAGACACCCCTATTCATGACTTGCCAATTTTAGCAGTAGACTTTGAAACTACGGGACTTGATGCTAAAAAAGATAAGCTGCTTAGTATTGGTTTTGTTGTGATGGAACAGGAACAAATAAAACTGAAATCCTGTTATCACCAGATAATAAACACAACAACAAGATTAAAAGAAAGTAATGTTATTATCCACCAAATTACCGATGACCAGAAAGAGCAAGGTCAGCCTTTGGAGCTTGTCGTTAAAAAGTTATTAACTGCATTAACCGGTAAAGTAATGCTAGTGCATTTCGCGCGAATAGAACGACAATTTTTGCAACAAGCATGCCTTGAACTTTATGGTATGGCACCCGACTTCCCCATTATAGATACCCTAGTAATAGCTAAGCGTAAATTAGATAAACGTGATGTCTCTTATGACCCATCAGAATTACGCTTATCTAGCTTACGCCACAAATATCAACTACCAGATCATCATGGACACAATGCACTTAATGATGCCATTGCAACCGCTGAGTTATTACTTGCACAAGTTAATGACAAAAACAAAACTGAAATAGTACAACTCAAAGATATTCTCTTATAGTTTTGGCATAAATTAATACCAAGTACCCGACAATTAACAGACAGATAGCTAATTATTAGATCAAAATCAATGATCTTACGGGATAATTAAGCCATTTGTAAAAATCACTTAGTGCGTTTGGACGGGATAAGTTACAATTAATTTATGATGATAACTTAGGTTTTAACCTGAGTCTTTCCATATAAACCCAATTTATCTAAGTGGCAAAATTCAACTGGAATTTAAACACCATAAGATAAAGATCAATAAAGGACCCACATGCACTCATTACTTAACGTTGGAAATACCGGTACTCCACTTACCATTCTAGAAAAATCCACTTATACGCAATGGCTAAAGACACAAAGTCAAAGTGATCAGAATTGGTTACAACAAACTAGTTATCAAGGTGAAGGACTTGCGTTATTACCAAGTTTCTCTGTCGGTTCAGAAGGCTCTTTGAGCCAAGCTATTTTTGTCGTTGACGATGCTAACCATTACTTTGCTTGTGGCAACTTAATCACTCAACTTCCATCAAGTCAATATAAGCTAGAAGCTGCACCAGAACATCAACAAGCCATATGTTTTGCTTGGTTGGTTGGTGCTTACGAATTTTCATCATATAAAACAGATCGTAAAGAAAAAAATCTGCCTAGCCTCGCGGTCACTGAACAAGCATTAGTGAATAATGCAATTAAATATGCTGAAGCAACAGCACTCGTAAGAGATTTAGTGAATACACCTGCCGCTGATATGATGCCTGAGAACCTTGGTGAGACTGCGCAGTCACTAATAGATACTTTCGGTGGAAAACTATCGCAAATTATTGGCGATGATTTGCTAGCACAAAATTATCCTACGATACATGCAGTAGGTCGAGCAAGTGTAAATAAACCACGTTTAATTGACTTTTCATGGGGTGATGATCAGCACCCACAAATTACACTGGTAGGTAAAGGCGTTTGTTTTGATAGTGGCGGATTAGACTTAAAGCCATCTGCCGGCATGCGTAATATGAAAAAAGACATGGGCGGTGCCGCACATGTTTTAGGTTTAGCACGTTTAATTATGTCACATAACTTACCTATTTATTTACGTGTCCTTATCCCTGCTGTCGAAAACGCAGTTTCTAGTAATGCCATGCGCCCTGGTGATGTTATTACCACTCGTAAGGGATTAACAGTTGAAATAGACAATACTGACGCTGAGGGACGATTAGTACTTTGTGATGCTTTAGCTGAAGCAGAAAATGATAAACCTGATTTAATTATTGATTTTGCGACCTTAACTGGTGCGATGCGTGTTGCTCTAGGTACTGAATTACCGGGATTTTTCTCAACAAACGATGAAATAGCAGAAGGTATAACCACCGCTGGTAGCAAAATCAGTGACCCTGTGTGGCGTATGCCATTGTACCAACCTTACAATGATTTATTTAAAAGTAGCATTGCTGACATGACAAACTGCTCTGCCGGCCCTTTTGGTGGTGCTATTACCGCTGCTTTATATTTACAAAAATTTGTTGGTAAAGAGACTAACTGGGTACATTTTGATGTTATGGCCTTTAATGTTCGTCCTTTATCAGGTCGTCCTTTAGGAGGAGAAGCCTTTGGTATCCGCGCTATGTTTGACTATTTACAGATAAAATATAACTAACAACCATACTAAAATATTATTTTAACCTGAATTTGTTAATTATATTTTTTGGTAAACAACCAAGCAATAGGGCTTTAGATCAATTTGATTAAATTTATTCCAACTAAAGTCCTATTGCTGAGGGTTATTCTTCTATTATATTCTGCTATGCTCAAATAAATAGAGTTTTCTTAGTTACTTAAAGGTAATAATAATGAATAAATTGATATCCGGCATGCTATTAGCATTTTTGCTATCTGTACCTATTGTAACTATTCATTATTTTAGCGCCTATATATTTTCCTCCTTATTGTTGTCGACAATAACCATCGCAATTATAAGCTTTTTATCAATATTTATTATCACTAAGAAAAACCAACCTTCTCTCGAAAGTACCTCAACAAAAGCATCACAACAAGCGTCAAATCACTTTGCTAATATTGGCGAGCAAATGGGTAATCAGGTCAGTGAGCTTGCGATAAACTCCGCCGAGATTAGTTTCTTTCTTACTAAATTAAGCGAAGCTATAGAAAAATCCAGTGACGATGTTGACCGTCTAGCCACAGCAGCTGAAGAAATGTCAATGAATAGCAAACAAATACATGACAATGCTGAGCTAGCCTCACAACAATCTAACCAAGCGATGAATGCAAGTTCATCAAGCTCGCAACAATTACACGATAATATTTCTGTTGTTAATCTGCTTAGTGAATCAGTCAATAATGCTTCAAGTAAAATTCAATCACTTGAACAAAAAGCATTGGAAATACAGAGTATTACTGATGTCATTGATGGCATTTCTTCCCAAACAAATTTATTATCATTGAATGCGGCAATTGAGGCCGCTAGAGCGGGAGAACAAGGACGAGGGTTTGCTGTTGTTGCCGATGAAGTACGAGCATTAGCCGGTAAAACAGCTAACGCTACCCAGCAAATAGGTGAAATGCTAAAACAAATTAGCCAAGAAACTAACGAAACCACTACCGTTATGACCACAATAGTGAGTCAAACTGACAGTGTTGTGACAACCTTACAAGACTTGTCACAATCATTTACTGATATAGATAACTTAATGGCGGATTCATCTGCTGCTAGTAACCAAATTAGTCATGCGCTACAAGAACAAGATTTGGCCGCTGCTGAAATATCAACCTCTGTTGTTAGTTTGCATGACTTTCTTGTTGATAAAAGCCGTGAAACTCAGCATATTTCAACGCAAGCGCAAACACTATCTAACAGTACAGAATCGATTTTTGTACACCTATCAGAATTTGATAACAATACGCCAATCAATAACATGTGCAAACAAGCTGAACTAGCAGCTCAAAAGGTCGGCGAGCTTTTTGAGCAAAGCATTACGTCTAACAAAATATCACAACAACAACTTTTTGATTTTAATTATAAGCCTTTAGGAAATAGTATTCCGGAAAAATTCACAACAAGTTTTGATAGCTTTACTGATCAGAATCTACCTCAAATTCAAGAACCTTTGTTGCAAGAATTCAATGATATGATTTATGCCGGTGCTGTTGATATTAATGGCTATTTTCCAACGCACAATAAATGTTTTTCTAAGCCACTAACCGGCAACCCTGAAACTGATATGGTTAATAATAGAACCAAGCGATTATTTACTGATCCTACAGGTATACGTTGTGGCCAACACACCGACAAATTTTTATTACAAACTTACAAACGTGATACAGGTGAAATAATGCATGATGTGTCTGCTCCTATTTTCATAAACGGCAAACATTGGGGCGGCTTTAGAATCGGTTTTAAAGCAAAATAATAACTTGTATTTATTACCATTCTATACACTTCATTTACTACCTAGGTTGTAAATATAATTAATTAATGGCTCATAACATTAACCGTAATAATGATTGAGCTATCAACTCAAATTAAATCAAAAAATCTTACTTTTGTGGTAAAACTTCTCTTTACCACAACAATAATTTAATTAATACTTATGCGCTAGACTAAAGTATAAGGCTAAAAATCACCTCTTTAGACTTATGTCTAATTTCTTTAAGTACATATTAACCTTACCTTACCTTAAGACTCGAATGAACACTTAATCCATGCCGTATTGAAAAGTAGAGAAAAAATTCTGCTTTTATAATAAAAATAATTAATACAACAAATAATATTGCCTTAGGCAGATAAAATGGGGAAACATAATGTTTAAAATTCAAAAAAGTAAAACCTTGTTAGCGGCCGGCCTTTTAACTATGGCTAGCGCTGCGAATGCAGGCTACACCTTCGATCTTTCTGACGATGATAAATTAACCTTTGGTGGATATATTAAAGTTGATGCTCGCTACACCGATGGTGACGTTTCTCCTACAGATTATTGGTACGGTAGTGGCTCACCTACTGCAGAAGGTGGTACTTCAAACTTTGGTATTGCAGTAAATGAAACCCGCTTTAATACTAAATATGTACATGGCGATGTTACTGGTTTTATTGAAATGGACTTTTATGGTGATGCAGTTTCAGGCGGTGGTAATGAAATAGTATCTAATTCATCTAACCCGCGTTTACGCCATGCTTTTATTCAATATAAAAGTATCTTAGTGGGTCAAACATGGACAACATTTCAAAACACTAGCTCACTAGCTGAAGCCGCTGATTTCGGTGGGCCATTAAATGCTTCTGCTTTCATCAGACAAGGTCAAATCCGTTATACCAACGGTGGTTTACAACTATCTTTAGAAAATCCACATTCTGATAAAGGTGATAGTAGCCAAGATTCTATTCCAGATTTCATCGCTAAATATACCTTTAAAGGTGACTGGGGTAACGTGTCAGTGTCTGGTTTAGCACGTCAATTAAATACCGTGGGCGGTAGTACAGAATCTGCTTTAGGTTTTGGTATCGCTGGTCGAATTAAAACTATTGGAAAAGATGATTTCCGCTTCCAAGTGCATGGTGGTAACACTGGACGCTACGTTGGTGTAGTTGCTGCTAGAGATTTAGTTGGCGAGAAAGCAGAAAAAACCACTTCATTCATGATGGCTTATCGTCATTTCTGGACTGATGATATGCGTTCAACGGTATTTTATGGAAGTACAGATGCCGATTTAGCCGATACAAAACGTAATCACGTTGCTGTTAACTTATTTAAAGATATAACCAAACAGCTTTCATTTGGTGCTGAACTTGGTAACTTCGAAATGGATGAACTTGACAGAGATTCAACATACTTTCAATTATCAGCTAAATACGTTTTATAGTATTTAAAACGAACAAATCATATTAACTTGCGTTAGTTAACCTCCCATTGAGGTTATTTTGAGGAAGCTTTTGCTTCCTCTTTTTTGTGCAACGAATAATATTCAAAGCGATATCTCCAACTCTATCTATTAGTCATAAAAACGACTATAAACAGCTAATATCCTGATGATTTCTATGTAGGTAATATCTATAAGAGGCTATACTAACTTAATAGCTTTTCTTTCAAAGAGGTTTCTATGCGACTTTTACGTAAATTCACTATCCAGCAACGCCTGATATTACTTTTGGCATTAGTTTTATCTGGCTTTATTATTCTCAGCTCAATTAGCTTGTCTCAAGCATATCAATCATTATTAAAGCAAAAGTACAATGCGAATCAGCAAGTTGTTGAAACTGCATACGGTGTAGTAGAACATTTTCATCAGCAACAAAGCGATGGGCTTTTAAGTGAAGAGCAAGCCAAAACGCAAGCGATGCAAGTGCTTAACAGCCTTAGATATGAAGACAATAATTATTTTTGGATAAATGATTTTACACCTCGCATAATTATTCACCCGATCACACCAGCATTAAATGGTAAAGACGTTAGTACCACAAAAGATCCAGATGGAACCCTCCTATTTATTAATATGGTCAATGTCGTGCTAGACAAAGGTCAAGGCTTTGTCCCTTATAAATGGCCTAAACCTGGCATTGACAAGCCGGTAAATAAAATATCATTTGTTAAAGGATTTACGCCTTGGCAATGGATTATTGGATCGGGTACCTATATTGATGATGTAGATACTATATTTGAAACTCAGCGAAATTCATTACTGACTTATGTCTTTATCTTAATATTACTTATCACCCTTCTCGGTTATATTATCGGTAAAAGTATTATTGCGCCAACCAACGAAGCTTCAGACCTAATGAAAGATATTGCTGAAGGAGATGGCGATTTAACTCGTACTTTAGATGAAAAAGCACAAGATGAAATTTCACGTTTAGCGCACTATTTTAATGAGTTTACGACTAAAATGCGTGACTCCCTTGCCGATGTAGCAAACAACGCTAATATTGTACTTAGCCGTGCACAATCAGTTGCAAATGCCAGTGAAAGTGCACAGTTATTAACACAAAATCAGAGTGATATAACGACGCAAGTCGCTACTGCAATGGAGCAAATGACTTCTCAAATACGTGATGTAAGCAATAATGCTTCCGCTGCTGAAAATGCCGCCAATGATGCGCAAAAGAACACCAACCAAGGAAAAGAGATCATTTCAAATACCATCACGCAGATGCAGTCCTTATCAACCAATATTGATGGCGTTTCGCAAGTCGTAACTAGCCTTGCCGCTGAGAGTGTTAATATTGGTTCAGTACTTGATGTAATTCGTGGGATTGCTGAACAAACCAACCTGTTAGCACTCAATGCCGCTATTGAAGCCGCCAGAGCTGGAGAGCAAGGTCGTGGTTTTGCTGTCGTAGCTGATGAAGTACGAACGCTTGCGAATAGAACAGAGCAAAGTACCAATGAAATACAGCAAATGATTCAAAAATTACAAGCCGGTGCGCAAGAAGCAGTCGCGGCAGTACAAGTTAGCCAAGATATTTCTAACCAAACTGTAGAACAAACGAGTAAAGCCAATGATGCTTTATCTGAAATAGATAAACTAATGGAACTAATTTCTGAAATGAATACTCAGATAGCACGAGCGACAGAGCAACAGACTCAAGCAGCTGATGAAGTCAATTTACGTATTAATGATTTGGCCGGGATGACAGATGAATCTTTAGCAACATCAGAGTCTCTTTTAGACGCTAGTTCAGAATTAAGAGCCAGTAGCCATAGTATGTCAGAAGTAGTTGGACGTTTTAAGTTTTAAGTTTTAAGTAAAGCAGCATAAATATCAAACTACTAAAATAAAAAAACCAGTACTCACAAACTGTAAGTACTGGTAAAACCATCAAAAATTTTCAATCGACTGACCCAAAGGAATAAGTTGAATCAATGTGTAAAGAAGAAACTTGATGATTATGTGTCCTGAGGCATAATCACCAAGCTACCACCTTACTCCATTAGTTAAAGCGCCTGAGAGAGCATTCACTTGCCTCAACCAACATACAAATGATAATGATTTTCATTTACGTAGTCAACTGTTATTTTCATTAATTTAAAATATTTTTTAGCGACTAATATAAATAATCATAATGGCTAATCTCACCAAAACTATCATTATTCAATGCAGTGGGTAGTACAACGCCAATAGCGTCTGAAGGGAGGTGTTAAGCCACTTATTAAAGATACTAAGTGGCTTATTAAGATAAGCAGCCTAAAGTAAGCTTATTTTTTTAACTTGGCAAAAGCATCAGCAAAAGCATTGCCCATAACGGCATTTTCCACTTTTTGGCTTTTAGGTTTATGCGGCTTTCTTTGCGTAGCTTCTTGAGATTTATTATTGTGATGTTGAGGCTTGTTATTTTGCGGTTTATGTTGAGTACTTGCCCTTTCAGGTTTTGCCTGACCACTCCCATCGTTTTTACTCACACTATCATCTAAACGCATAGTTAAACTAATACGTTTACGAGCTGCATCAACTTCCACGACTTTAACTTTAACTATTTCGCCTGCCTTTATTATTTCTCGTGGATCACTGATAAATTTATCAGTAATTGCCGAAATATGTACTAAACCATCTTGATGTACCCCAACGTCAATAAATGCACCAAAATTAGCAACGTTCGAAACAACACCCTCAAGCACCATACCAACTTCTAAGTCAGCTATATTATTAACACCATCAGCAAAAGTCGCTGTTTTAAATTCAGGTCTAGGATCACGATTTGGCTTGATCAGCTCTTTAATAATCTCGTTAATTGTCACTTCACCAAATTGCTCAGTTGCCAACTCGCTAATATTAACCTGCTGTAATTGCTCTGCGCTATTAAGTAAGTCGGCACTATCAATATTAAGTTGCTTAATAATATTTTCGACAATAAGGTAAGTTTCTGGATGAACAGCACACTGGTCAAGCGGGTTATCACCACCACTAATACGTAAAAACCCTGCCGCTTGTTCAAAAGCTTTCGGTCCTAAACGAGCCACTTTCTTTAGCTGTTTTCTATTACTAAAAGCACCCTGCTCATCACGAAATTGAACAATATTATTTGCCATCGTTTTATTTAAACCAGCAACGCGTGTTAATAATGCTACTGAAGCTGAATTTAAATCGACACCGACTGCATTCACACAATCTTCGACAACATCATCAAGGCTTTGACTGAGCTGACTTTGGCTAACATCATGCTGATATTGACCAACACCAATAGCTTTGGGATCAATCTTAACTAACTCGGCTAATGGGTCTTGTAAACGTCTTGCGATAGACACGGCGCCACGTATTGAAACATCAAGGTCAGGAAACTCTTTAGCTGCGAATTCAGAGGCAGAATAAACCGATGCCCCGGCCTCGCTTACTATCATTTTTTTCGGTTTTGCTAACCCCGTAGTAGAGTCAAATTGCGCAATAACCTCACTGACTAACTTATCGCTTTCACGTGATCCAGTACCATTACCGATCGCAATCAATTCAACTTTATACTGACGGCATACATTTACTAAGGTACGTACTGATTTATCCCAATGGTTTTGGGGTGCGTGAGGGAAAATAGTGATGGTATGAAGTAATTTACCCGTGGCATCTACAATTGCAATTTTACAACCTGTACGTAAACCGGGATCTAAACCTAGTGTTACTTTCGCCCCAGCAGGTGCTGCCATTAATAAGTCTGATAAATTTTCAGCAAACACTTTAATTGCTTGTCGCTCGGCCTGTTCACGTAACTGCGTTAAAATTTCATTACTTAAACTAACACTCAATTTACTTTTCCAGGCTAAACGGACCGTACTCGTTAAAAAGCTAGCCGCTTTTTGCTGTGTTAATCGTAATGTTAAATGGTCATTAATAATTTGTTCAGCACTAGAAACGGTACCTTTTTCTTGACTAGGATCAACATCAATTTTTAACTGTAAAAAGCCCTCATTACGGCCACGCAACATAGCCAGCATACGATGTGAAGGGACTGTTTTTAATTTTTCACTGTGTTCAAAGTAGTCTCTGAATTTAATACCTTCTTTATCTTTACCCTTCACAACCTTACTGGTTAAATGTGCTTGCTTAAGGATATGGCTACGCAGTTTTTGTAATAGGTTAGCGTCTTCAGTAAAACGTTCAGCCAAAATAGCACTAGCGCCAGCTAATATAGCTTCTATATCATCAAAGCCTGCATCCTTTGTAACGACAGTAGATAAATAGGTTTGCGCTTCTTGCTCAGGATCAAGCTGCCAATTGTTAAAGAGGCTATTCGCTAATGGCTCAATACCCGCTTCAATAGCAATTTGCCCTTTAGTACGACGCTTAGGCTTGTAAGGCAAATATAAATCTTCTAGTCGAGTTTTATTATCAGCACTGTTAATTTGTTTAGCTAACTCTGCAGTCAATTTATCCTGCTGTTTTATGCTGGTTAAGATAACTTGGCGTCGAGCTTCTAAATCACGAAGGTAAACCAATCGAGTTGCTAGCTCACGCAAGTGATTATCATCTAAACCTTCTGTTGCCTCTTTTCTATAACGAGCAATAAAAGGTACGGTTGACCCATCATCTAATAAGTTAATAGCGGCATTAATTTGAGAGGTTTTAACTTTAAGTTCTTGAGCGATTTGCTCACTGATTTGCTCGGCAATAGCTGACATTGATTTACAGTTCCAACGTTAAATAAATAAGTGTTTTTCAATAGTAGCAAATCATACCAGAAAGTCGCTTTGTCGAATAACTACTAATATGCATTTAACTACTTTTGTACAAAATATAAGTGTATCAAAAAAGTATTTAGCACTTTGGTGCTAAATACTAAATAGCTTATACAAGTTAATATACGAAGTAATAAACACTTTAGAATGACAAGAATTAAATTAATAAAATAGCACAAACAAAAAACGTTACCTGAGATAATGGTTACTCGCCACATAGGTGAATTTATCTTATTCTTATGTTGCGATAATGCGCGCAGTATCACTGGCGCGCATTTATCAATGGATAGCGCTTAAACAGCACAATAATTTAAAGAAAGTTAAAGAGGATTGAAGATGACAATAACTAAAGGTGAAAAGACACGTCGACAAGTAATGGGTGAAGATTTCGTTGATCGAGCTTTAAAGAATTCCGATGAATTTGCACAACCTATGCAAGACTTCATCAATGATCATGGCTGGAGCTCAACCTGGCAACGAGGCGGAATAGACCTTAAAACGCGCAGTTTAGTTACAATAGCCATGCTTGCTGCATTAAGAACACCACAAGAGTTAAAAGGTCACATTCGCGGCGCACTTAATAATGGTGCTACAATTGAAGAGATACGTGAAGTCCTACTTCATAGTGCAGTATATTGCGGAGCCCCTGCAGCACAAGAGGCTTTTCGTGCAGCCAAAGAAGTACTAAACAACGACTAAATCAACTTAATCAAGGCATACATTGTTATGATCACTAACTCCTTCCTTAGCATTTTACCGACCCCATTAGGTGACCTTGCTATTTTTTCAGATAATGAAGCTATTTATCGTGTTAAATTTACCGATCGAGTTAAAGAGCTTGAGTTAATGAATGCCGATATTTATAAAGAAAACGAAATAACACTATTAGCAAAAAAACAGCTTTCTCAATATTTTAACGGTGAAATAACCACCTTTACTTTACCTTTAACACCTCAAGGAACGCCATTTAGACAACAAACATGGCAAGCGCTACAAAAGATCCCTTACGGCGAAACTCGTTGTTACAGTGAACAAGCGGAATTAATGAATAATATAAAAGCAGTACGTGCTGTTGGTGCTGCCAATGGTGCGAACCCAATTTCTATCATTATTCCTTGTCATAGAGTGATAGGTAAAAATGGTAGCTTAACCGGTTATGCAGGAGGGTTAGAAAGAAAAGCTTGGCTGTTGAACTTTGAACAAAACGCAGTACACAGCGAACAAGATATTGTATTAAGATAGACATCATCGCATGACCATACTATCAAATAGTAGGAATCATGGCTGATAACTATTTAAAGGTGTATGGTACTTTAGTGGAGTAGGAAACGATGTAACTTTAGCCGACTTTTAAATGTTAATAATTAATCGTTAATACTTAATACTTAACACGGTCCAATATTTTTCACCTGAAGGTGTACTCACAACCGCTTCATCATCTATTTCTTTTTTTAATAAAGCCCGTGCCATAGGTGAATCAATAGAAATGTAATCGTTACGACCAAAAATTTCATCTGGTCCAACTATTTTAAATTTTAAGTGCTCGCCCTCTTCATTTTCTAGTTCAACCCAAGCACCAAAAAACACTTTTCCTGCTTGCTGTGCATTGTAATCAATGACCTTAATATCTTCGAGTCGCTTGGTTAAATATCGAACTCGACGGTCAATCTCTCTTAGGCGCTTTTTATTATATTGATAGTCCGCATTTTCTGATCGGTCACCTAAACTCGCCGCCCAAGAAACTTTTCTGGTCGTTTCAGGACGTTCAACTTTCCAAAGGTGTGTTAATTCTTTTTGTAGTAGTTCAAAACCTTCACGGGTAATTAAATTTGTTTTCACGTTGGACTAACCTTGTAATTTACTCATCAGCTTCTAATTGGTACTTGGCAAATACTTAATACTGACAACGATTTATCAATCATTAAATAAGCCATCATTTTATCTCAGTTATTACTATTGGTATTATTCTAGCTAAGTGAATTCAATGCTATCATAGCATCGAATTCACTTAGCTAGAATAATAGCGACAATAACCCGCTAAACCAAATACCTAATCACGGAGCCTTCAATGAATAAAAGTATTATCACCAATTTTATTGCCTTAATAAGCACTTTATTAGGCTTATATCTAGGTAATCATATTTTATATACCGTCGGGTTGTTTGCTCTATCTGGCGCAATAACTAACTGGCTTGCAATACATATGCTTTTTGAAAAAGTACCTTTATTGTATGGTTCTGGTGTAATTCCCGCTCGTTTTGAAGATTTTAAACTCGCCATTCGCCAATTAATGATGGAGCAATTTTTCACTAAGGAAAATATCGACCGCTTTTTATCAACAGGCTCTGGGGCGGCGACTAGCATTGACTTAACCAACGTTATTGAAAAAATTGACTTAACTCCTGCTTTTAATAACTTAGTTGCCGTAATAGAAAACTCATCATTCGCGCCGATGTTAGCCATGGTTGGTGGTAGCGAGGCACTTCAACCAATGAAAACGCCTTTTATAGAAAAAATGAAGGTATCAATTCAAGAGATTAGCCAAAGTGAACAGTTTACTACGCTACTGCGTGAAGAATTAGAACAGCCTGACATGATTGAAAATCTACAAGCTAAAGTCAGCGATATTATTGAAAAACGCCTTAATGAATTAACCCCTCAGTTAGTGAAAGAAATCATTCAAGCGATGATAAAAAAACACCTAGGTTGGTTAGTCGTTTGGGGTGGCGTTTTCGGTGGTGTTATTGGTTTAATTGCAGCGCTTACCGCTAATTTTTAAGCCTTATAAAAAATCTATCATGTAAAGTTAAAAAATAGTCTTAAACATTAAACAAAAATCCTTAATTTTGCTGTGATTTTGAGCTATGCTGCTTTTTCTATTTCTGGGGTTTGCATAATCAAATTCAGCCCCGTACTTATAAGGTAAATTTCAGTCATGTTTGCTAGCTTAAAAACTTCACCTGCCGATCCTATTTTAGGTCTATTAGCTAAATATCGCGAAGATACCAACCCCAAGAAAATTGATTTGGGCGTTGGCGTTTATAAAAATGAAGCCGGTGAAACCACTGTGCTTAATTGCGTGAAAAAAGCAGAGCAACATCGTACTGATACCGAAACCAGTAAAGTTTACTTAGGCCCAACAGGCTCAACTCTTTTTAATGATGAGATGAGTAAACTTATTTTTGGTCAAGATCATAAAGTATTAAATGAGAACCGTGCTCGTACTGTTTCTACTCCAGGTGGTACCGGTGCATTGCGTGTCGCTGCTGAGTTTATTAAGTCATGTAAAGCAGGTGCGACTATTTGGGTAAGCAACCCTACATGGGCAAATCATACCGGGTTATTTGAAGCAGCTGGTTTAACGGTAAAAACCTATCCTTATTACGATTATGACAATAAAACACTAGATTTTGATGGTATGTTAGCTGCGCTTAAACAAGTTTCAGCGGACGATGCGGTGTTACTACATGCATGTTGTCATAACCCAAGCGGTATGGATTTAAACAACGAACAATGGCAACAAGTAGCAGAGGTAGCAAAATCTATTGGTTTTACGCCAGTTATCGACATGGCATATCAAGGATTTGGTCAAGGTTTAGACGAAGATGCCTACGGTTTACGTTTAATGGCCGCATCAGTAAAAGAAATGGTAGTTTGTAGTTCTTGCTCAAAGAACTTTGGTTTATATCGTGAACGCATTGGTGCTTGTACTATTATTGGTGAATCAAGTCTACAAGCAGATATTGCCTACTCTGTCGTGTTAAGTGTGGTACGAGTTATTTATTCTATGCCTCCAGCTCACGGTGCGGCATTGGTTGAAACCATTTTAACTTCTGATGAACTACGTAATGAATGGTATGTTGAATTAGCAGAAATGCGTAATCGCATAAATGGTAACCGCCAACTTATTGTTGATAAACTAGTTGAAAATGGTGTGACTCGTGACTTTAGCTTTATTACTAAACAAGCAGGTATGTTCTCTTTCTTAGGTATAACACCCGCGCAGGTTCAACAATTACAAGATGAATACAGCATTTACATGGTTGGCTCTAGCCGCATGAGTATTGCAGGTATTGCTAATAGCAATATTGACTACTTAGCACAATCAATTGCTAAGGTATTATAAGTAAAACGATAAATTATTTTTTATCGTCAAGGCTAGGTTTTTTTTATTCTAATAGAGTAAAATAAAGCTTAGCCTTTTTTATTCAAGGCATATTGAATCTTGTATGTATTTTTTCATTTAACTTCTATCCCATAAAAAACAAAGGAAAACATTGTGACGGCTTCTGGTAACTTATTTATTCTTTCAGCTCCAAGTGGTGCAGGTAAATCTAGCTTAATTAAAGCACTACTTGAACAAGGCAAAGAAAAACCATCAAGACCCATGCAAGTTTCTGTTTCGCATACAACTCGGGCACCTCGTCCTGGTGAAAATAATGGCGAGCATTATCATTTTGTTTCTGTAGAAAACTTTAAAACTCAACTTAAACAAAATGCTTTTTACGAATATGCCGAAGTGTTCGGTAATTATTATGGCACTTCAGAAGCCGCTATTGATGCTCAACTTGCTCAAGGTATTGATGTATTTCTTGATATCGACTGGCAAGGCGCACAGCAAGTACGAATGAAAAAGCCATCAGTCACCACGATATTTATTAGCCCGCCATCTCGACAAGAATTGGAAAGCCGCTTACGTGGTCGTGGTCAAGATAGCGAAGAAATTATCACTAGTCGTATGGCTCAAGCACAACAAGAATGCTCTCATTTTCAAGAGTTTGATTACATAGTGATTAATGATGATTTCCAACAAGCATTAGCGGATCTCACTACAATCGTAAATAACCAACGCTTAAAGTGCAGCCAACAAATGGTTCAGCATAAAACATTACTTGATGAGCTAGTGGATTAATAACGGGAAAATTTCTATCTCAGCAAGGCTTTTGCTTGCTAAATGACCTCGCACTGCGTAAAATGCAGCGCTATTTTATGAATTTTAAGTTGGAGTGACCACATGGCTCGCGTAACTGTTGAAGATGCCGTAGAAAAAGTCGGTAATCGTTTTGATTTGGTGTTAGTCGCATCACGTCGTGCTCGTCAAATTGCAACTGGCGGTAAAACACCTTTAGTTGATATTGAAAATGACAAACCAACGGTATTAGCTTTGCGTGAAATCGAAGCGGGTTTAATCACCACTGATGTAATGGATTCCTCAGATCGCCAACAACAGATTCAGCAAGATACTGCTGAGTTAGATGCTGTTGCTGCAATTGTGGGTAGTCAAACACAAGAATTAGGTTAAAATAAAACTTATTTAGTTTGTTTTTAACCCACTTGAAAGCGCGTAACCTATTCTTTAATAGTTACGCGTTTTTTATTGCTTTGCATTTGCCGTAAAGCCACGTATTCTAATAAATCAAGCTGTTTTAACATGAATTTGGAGTGATAGGTGTATCTATTTGAACCATTAAAAGAATTAAGCTCAACCTATCTATCAAAAGTACAAGTTGATTTGCTTAAACATGCCTATATCGTGGCACGAGAAGCCCATGACGGACAAATGCGCTCTAGCGGTGACCCATATATTACCCATCCTGTAGCTGTTGCGCTTAATTTAGCTCACATGCATTTAGATCATGAAACCTTAATGGCGGCATTACTTCATGATGTAATAGAAGATACGCCAGTCACTAAAGATGAATTAGCTGAGTTATTTGGCCATACGGTGGCAGAACTAGTTGAAGGTGTTAGTAAACTAGACAAATTAAAGTTTGATAACAAAGAAGAAATGCAAGCGGAAAACTTTCGCAAAATGGTACTCGCCATGGTGCAAGATATTCGTGTTATCTTAATAAAATTAGCTGATAGAACACATAATATGCGCACATTGGGCTCACTAAGACCCGATAAGCGCCGTCGTATTGCCCGAGAAACACTTGAAATATATGCCCCAATCGCCAATCGCCTTGGTATTCATGACATAAAAAATGAATTAGAGCTATTAGGATTCCAGGCGCTTTACCCGATGCGCTCAAGAGCACTTAAATCAGCAGTAAAAAGTGCCCGCGGTAATCGAAAAGCAATTATTGATAATATTCAAGAAGAAGCGGGTGCTCGATTAAAAGAAAGTAATATTTCAGCACAAATTTTAGGGCGCGAAAAACACTTATATTCTATTTATCGTAAAATGCTGAATAAAGAGTTAATGTTTAATGAAGTTATGGATATATACGCTTTTCGCGTTATTGTTGACGACAGCATTGACGATTGCTATCGCGCTTTAGGTGCCATGCATAACTTATTTAAGCCAATAGAAGGCCGATTTAAAGATTATATAGCTATCCCTAAAACAAATGGCTATCGCTCACTGCACACTTCACTTATTGGGCCACATGGTATTCCAGTAGAAGTGCAAATTCGTACCAAAGATATGGATCAAATGGCAGACAAAGGCGTAGCAGCACATTGGCTATACAAAGAAGGTAGTGATCAATCCGACACTACGGCACAAATGAAAGCTCGACGTTGGATGCAAAGTTTATTAGAACTGCAACAAAGTGCTGGTAGCTCATTTGAATTTATTGAAAACGTTAAGTCAGATCTTTTCCCTGAAGAAATTTATGTATTTACCCCAGAAGGTCGTATTATCGAACTTCCTATGGGCGCGACAGCCGTTGATTTTGCCTACGCAGTTCATACTGACATAGGTAACTCTTGTGTTGGTGTTAAAGTTGATCGCAAGCCTTACCCTATGAGCCAGCCGCTAGATTCAGGCCAAACAATTGAGGTAATTACTTCAGCTGCAGCAAGACCGAATGCAACTTGGCTAAACTTTGTTGTTACTGCAAAAGCAAGATTACAAATCAGAACTTATCTTCGTAGCCGCGAACAAACCGAATCTAAAACATTGGGTAGTCGCTTATTAAGCCATGCCTTAGGCAAAGTGAAGCTTGAGAATATCAGTAAAGATAAAATCGCAGAAGTTGTTAAGCAAAGTGGTAATAAGTCCTTTGATGAATTACTCACTAATATAGGTTTAGGTAATGCATTAAGTATTGGTATTGCCAGACGCTTAACCGATGAATTCACAGAAGACAGTGAACTTCCGCCGGTTACACACAAAGCAAAAATGCCAATAAAAGGCACCGAAGGCATGTTAGTTAGTTATGGTAAATGTTGTCGTCCAATTCCAGGCGATGTCATTCTAGCTTACCTTAGCCCAGGTAAAGGTTTAATGGTACATCAGCAAGGTTGTCGTAATATTAAAGGGCACGAGCCAGGTGCTTTATTCCCAGTGAAATGGGATAAAGATATAGACAAAGAGTTTATTGCTAAGCTAAGAATTGAAATTATTAACCACCAAGGTTCACTTGCAATGCTAACCACTGTTATTGCTAAATGTGGATCAAATATCAATAGCTTAAATTCAGGTGAAAAAGAAGCTGGGTTATATGTAATGGATCTAGAAATCACCTGTCGTGATAGAATTCATTTAGCCGATATTATTCGTAAAATAAAAGTGATGGTGCATGTACAACGCGTCATTCGAAATAAATAGATATAAGTAAAGGAAATATAATGAAAAGCATCATCTCAACAGATCAAGCACCTAGTGCGATTGGTACATACAGCCAAGCGGTTAAAGTCAACAATACTGTTTATTTGTCAGGACAAATCCCGCTTATCCCTGAAACAATGGAAGTTATTGAAGGCGGCTTTAGCGAGCAAACTGAGCAAGTATTCAAAAACTTATCTGCAGTATGTGAAGCGGCTGGTGGTTGTATCAACGATATGGTGAAAGTAAATATTTTCATGACCGATTTAAGTAACTTTGCAACGGTTAACGAGATTATGGCAACATATTTTCAAAAACCTTACCCTGCTCGCGCAGCAATTCAAATTTCAAAATTACCTAAAAATGTTGACATTGAAATCGATGGGATTATGGAATTACCTAGCTTAAGCTAAAGTATTCGCTATAAATCAAATTTAGCCTAACTGACTGTATCTCGTCTGTTTAGAATTACAACTTTATTATTTGAAAAATTATGACTCCAGAAAGACTTCAACGTATTAATACCATGCTAGATAAACGCCAACCAGACCTTACTGTTTGTATGGAAGGTGTGCATAAAACCCATAATCTAGCAGCCGTTGTGCGTACTTGTGACGCCGTTGGCGTAAGCGATGTACATGCTGTTTGGAAAAGTGAAGAAGCAGAAGTTCGTGGTGGTAGCGCCGCTGGTAGTCAAAACTGGATTGATGTTCATAATTATCATCAAACTGCTGAAGCTATTGCTGCTTTAAAAGCACAAGGTATGCAAGTACTGGTTACTAATTTATCTGATACTGCCGTTGATTACCGTGAAGTTGATTATACTAAACCGACTGCTATTATTTTAGGGCAAGAAAAATTTGGCGCATCGAAAGCTGCACTTGAATTGGCTGACCAAGATATTATGATTCCAATGGTTGGCATGGTGCAATCTCTTAACGTTTCTGTTGCTTGTTCAGTTGTCTTATATGAAGCTCAACGTCAGAGACAAATGGCAGGAATGTATAATACTCCTCGTTTGAGTAATGAAAGACGTCAACGCACATTGTTTGAAGGTGGACACCCAATTTTTGCTGAAGCTTGTCAACGTAAAGGCTTACCTTATCCTGAAATTGATATTGAAGGACAAATTATTGCTAATGACGATTGGTGGCAAAAAATGCAAATGAACAAAAAAGCTTGGCAACATATTGATGACTAAACACTAGAAACTGCCACTATAATGGAAGCACTCACTCAATTATCACAAGTCGCCCTATCTACTCTTAAAGGTGTAGGGCCAAGTATGACAGGCAAACTTGAAAGAATAGGTTTGCTGTCAGTGCAAGATCTATTATTTCATTTACCACTGCGTTATGAAGATAGAACAAGAATAAGCACTATTCGAGACTGCTTACCTGGTACACATACCAATATTATCGGTGACATCACGGATAGCCAAATAACGCACGGTAAACGCCGTATGTTGGTGGTAACCTTAAACGATGGCACCAGTGATCTTCAACTTTGTTTTTTCAGTTTTTCTGCTAGTCTAAAAAACAGCCTTAGTATAGGTCGAACTATTCGTTGTTATGGCGAAATAAAACGAGGGCCACGCGGTTATCAAATAGTACACCCTGAATACAAATCACTTGATGACGATAGAGCGTTAACACCGGCAGAAGAAACCTTAACCCCGGTTTATCCAACAACTGACGGTTTAAAGCAAATTTCACTTCGTAATTTAACCGACCAAGCACTTATTCGCTTACAACGTGGGCAAGTAGAAGAGTTATTACCAACAACATTGTTTGACGAAAAGTATTCCCTCGCGCAAGCACTCGCTATTATTCATCGTCCACCGCCAGAAACTTCTACTAGCGAACTTGAAAACGGTAAACATCCTGCACAAGTTAGGTTAATTAAAGAAGAATTACTCGCTCACAATTTGAGTATGTTAAAACTTAGAAAAAACAGTGATGTTCACCAAGCAATAGCACTTAAAAACAACAAAAAAGTAGCAGACGCATTCTTAAAAACACTGCCTTTTTCACCCACTAATGCCCAGGCACGCGTGGTAAAGGAAATAAAAGAAGATTTAGCCAAAGCGCAGCCTATGATGCGTTTAGTACAAGGGGATGTTGGTTCAGGTAAAACGCTTGTTGCAGCATTGGCAGCGCTAGATGCAATCAAACAGGGCTATCAAGTCGCGTTAATGGCACCTACAGAGATTTTAGCTGAACAACACGCCATTAACTTTGCTAATTGGTTTAACCCGCTAGAAATCACTGTAGGTTGGTTAGCAGGTACAACAAAAGCTAAAGCGAGACGGTTAGCATTAGAAAAAATAGCCAGTGGCGAAATGCAAATGGTTATAGGCACCCATGCCCTTTTTCAAGCTGAGGTGATTTTTAGTAAATTAGTGCTGATTATTATTGATGAACAACACAAATTTGGCGTACATCAACGGTTATCCTTACGAGAAAAAGGCGTATTTGATAATAACTATCCTCATCAATTGATTATGACGGCTACGCCTATTCCAAGAACCTTAGCCATGACCGCTTATGCAGATTTAGATACCTCAGTTATTGATGAATTACCACCTGGGCGTACTCCTATCAATACCGTTGCCTTGCCCGACACACGTCGAGATAATGTAATTGAACGTATACGTGAAGGCTGTGTTAATGATAATCGCCAAGCTTATTGGGTGTGTACACTAATTGAAGAATCGGAAGTTTTACAATGCCAAGCGGCTGAAGATACTGCTATTCATTTGACAGAGCAATTACCAGAGTTAAAAGTAGGCTTAGTCCATGGACGAATGAAAGCCGATGAAAAACAGTCAGTGATGGATGACTTTAAAGCCGGTAAAACCCACTTACTTATCGCGACAACCGTCATTGAAGTTGGCGTAGATGTACCAAATGCCAGCTTAATGGTGATAGAAAATCCTGAACGTTTAGGTTTAGCACAATTACATCAACTAAGAGGACGTGTAGGACGTGGGTCGGTCGCTTCTCACTGCGTATTACTCTATAAAGCCCCTCTTTCAAAAACAGCAACTAAACGCTTAGCCGTATTAAGAGAAAGTAATGATGGTTTTGTTATTGCTGAAAAAGATTTAGAAATTAGAGGGCCAGGCGAATTACTTGGCACACGTCAAACTGGCTTAGCTGAATTGAGAATTGCCGATTTAATACGTGATGGCTATCTGATCCCTGAAATTAAGCAAAAAGCTTACTTATTATCACGTCAAAATCCTGAGTGTGCCCAAGCACTTATCCAGCGATGGCTTGGTAATAAAGAGCGTTATTCAAACGCATAAAACATTCCCGTTTATAGCTCTTATAATAAATTTACCTCTCACTCCGAGTCATGCTAACCGAGCTCGCCAAGCGCAATAAAAAAATTTAGTCTTCATTCTAAGACCAATCTCACTAGCTATGTGATCATTTATACTTGCTGAAATCACCAACGACATCGTTATTTATTTAATAATTAGAACGACTAGTTATTGAAATAAATGCCTTGTATTTGACAATTTTTTCTACGTATATAATTATTCACTTAATTAATGAAACTGGTTTAACGTTAGCTTTGGTGCTTGGTAAGCCTGTTTTAAAAAACAAAAATAATGCCAATCTATAAATAGATTGGCAATAAACATGAAACACTCAAGAATCATAATGGTGTAATTAATAAGAACTTATTACACCCTAAAAACTTTCAAATTAATTTCAAAATTAACTTCAAAATCTCCAGCACAGCCAAAAATTTCAGCTGTACTTTCAACACCCAAATAAATTAGTGGCGGAAACTAGGAATTAATGCAGGAATACCTGGTAGTAAGCCTACCAAGGCCATTACTGTGGTTAATAAGATAAACATCACCCCAGGAATAATCCAACGATTCATTTTACTTAATTCTGAACTACGTTCTTTACAGCCAATTAAGCCAAGGTTATCAAGTAATATAGTAAGTGCCCAACCAAAAGCAGGGTTAACAAGTGCAGAAGAGAACACAACAATTGCCGCTGATTGAGTAGTTTTACCCTCACGCGTCATTTCCATGCCAGCTTCAAGTAGCGGAATAAATACACCCACGATTAATGCTACACATAGTACAGGTTGCCATATTGCTAAATCCATAGGGTAACCCCATACACCAGCAATTACACAGAATAAAGCTGTTAGTAAAGCGCCAGCAGGAATTGGACGTTTAGCAATAGCGGCAGGTACCATATAAGTACCCCATGATGAAGCAAAGTTAGCGCCACCTAAAATAGAACCAAATGTTTGGCGAATAGAAGCACTTACCATAGTATCGTCAATATTCATTTGTACTTTTTCAGTGCGTTCTGGGTAACTAATTTTTTGGAATACTTGATGACCCAAGAAATCAGGAGACCACATAGCTACCGCTAAAATAGCAAATGGTAGTACAACAACAAAGCTTTCTATTGTTGGTAAACCAAGCATCCAACCAGTATCCTCACCCCACCAATACATTGGATTCATGTTCGGTAAACCAGGACTAGTTACAAATTCAAACGGTGCGCCTAAAGCAAAAGCAAGTGTGCCGCCTAATATGCAACTCAACGGTACTGCTAACCAACGTTTTCCTTTATGCTCAAGTAATGCATACAGTAAAATAGTACTAAAAATGACTACAAAAGGAATGTGTGTCATACCAATGTCTTCACCCCAAGCGAACATCTTTTTAACTTGTGAAATGGTACCCACAAACCCAAGATACAGTAATAGTCCACCACAAACCCCTTTACTCGTCAGGTTTGCCAGCATACTACCACCTTTACTAATGGCTAAGATCAAACCAAAGACACCAATGAGTAAACCAAACGCCATCGGGTGACCACCCGCAGCAACCACAATAGGGATAAGAGGAATTAATGGACCATGTGTACCAGCTAAGTTAGCTGTAGGTAGTAAAAAACCAGAGAAAAGAACAATAAAAATAGCTGCAATTAACAATTCATAACGTACATTTTCTAATACGAATCCGTCACCTAGTCCAAGAGGTGCAGCAAAAGTTGCAGCAATTGCACCCACCATAACCACTTTACCAATAGTAGCGGCCATTGCCGGTATACTATCTTCGAGTTCAAATCGGTAATCTCTAAAAGGTAAATTAGGTCTCCAGCGTTTAGGCGACATAATTTGTAATTCGTGTTCTAAGTATTCATCTCGTGTATTAAATGATGAACTAGGCTTATGCTGTTGCTCATAATTCAGTTCATCACTATTTATTGGGGGCTGTGTTTTCTTATCAGGTATGGATTTAGACGTTTGGTCCATTGTTTTTCCTTTGTTCACGAACTAGAGAGGGTGCTAATGCATTTAAGCGGGATATCCTATATCAACGTGGTTGTTATTGCTAACAACAATAGCCAAAAAAACTCAATCATTAGTCGTAGTACCTAAGATATTTACGCTTAAAACGCCTTAAAATTTACATATGAACATTTTTAGACCAACCTTTAGCCTTAAATTATTTTTTTATAGGTATTAGTCGTTAGTATAGATAGGATTTTTACGGGTGTTATCACAGAATTTATCGGCCGCAAGCGACCGATTTTTTATACAATACAAATATAGCGCTTAAAACAATACGGAATAGCTAACACTAATGTGCTTCATCCCAATTATCACCTATGCCTGCTTCAGCAATTAGCGGCACACTTAATTGCACCGCATTATTCATCAGATCGACTAGTTTAGCCGTCACCTCTTCCACGATATCTTGATGGATTTCAAAAATTAATTCATCATGTACCTGCATCGTCATTTTGACCCGGTCATCATTTTGTTCATTTAACCACACAGAAACATCAAGCATGGCTTTTTTGATGATATCTGCTGCTGTGCCTTGCATCGGTGCGTTAATAGCAGCACGTTCAGCTCCTTTTCTTCGCATACCATTTTTTGATTTTATTTCAGGTAAATATAAACGGCGACCATATAAAGTTTCAACATAGCCTTGCTCACTGGCTTGTTCGCGAGTTTCTTCCATATATGTCAAAACACCCGGGTAACGTTGGAAATATCTATCTTGATATTCTTGCGCCTGCTGACGACCTATACTTAACTGCTTTGCCAAGCCAAAAGCCGACATACCATAAATTAATCCAAAGTTAATCGCTTTAGCGCTACGACGCTGGTCCGTTGTAACCTCATCTAATTCAACTGAAAAAATTTCAGCTGCTGTTGCTTTATGAATGTCTTTACCTTCGCTAAAAGCAGTCACTAAGCCTTTATCGTTAGATAAATGCGCCATAATACGTAATTCAATTTGAGAGTAATCAATAGCAACAATTTTATAGTCTGTTGGGGCGATAAACGCTTGGCGAATTTTACGGCCTTGTTCGCTACGAATTGGAATGTTCTGTAGATTAGGATCGGTTGACGATAAACGCCCAGTTGCAGTGACAGCTTGATGATACGAAGTATGCACTCGACCTGTTTTAGCACTCACCATTAAAGGTAATTTGTCTGTATAAGTAGATTTTAATTTACTTAATCCGCGGTTTTCTAAAATAACTTTTGGTAAAGGATAATCCAGCGCTAACTCTTGTAGTACCTCTTCTGCAGTAGAAGGTGCACCTTTAGGCGTTTTCTTAATAACCGGTATTTTTAGTTCTTCAAATAATATTTGTTGTAATTGCTTAGGTGATCCTAAATTAAAACTTTTACCTGCTAGGTTATGCGCTTCAATTTCTAATTCATCTAAGCGTTGACCAATACTATGGCTTTGTTGATCAAGCACGTCGCAATCAATTAATACCCCTGTTTGCTCCATTTTTGCTAGCACAGGCATTAACGGCATTTCAATCTCATTATAAACGCTTAATTGCTCAGGTAGTTGCTCAAGGGCAGGAAAAATAGCGTGATGTAAACGTAAAGTAATATCAGCATCTTCTGCAGCATAGTAACCCGATTTTTCAATATCTATTTGATTGAAAGTTAACTGCTTAGCACCTTTACCGGCCACATCTTCAAACGATACTGTTTTATAATCTAGATACTTAAGTGATAACGCATCCATATTATGTCGCGTTGCAACGCTGTTATAACAATAGGACTCAAGCATAGTATCGAATGCTGCACCTTGTAATTTAATGTCGTAATGACTTAATACATTGGCATCGTATTTTAAATTTTGACCAATTTTTTTAATCTCAGTACTTTCTAATAGAGGTTTTAATTGTGCTAACACCCAATCTAAATCTAGTTGGTATGGCGCATCAATATAATCATGGGCCAATGGTACATAAGCTGCTATTCCTGACTCTATCGCAAACGATAAACCCACTAACTCCGCTTTCATATAATCAACACTGGTAGTTTCAGTATCAAAAGCAAAAGCAGTACAATCTTTAAGTTTTTCTAACCAAGCATTAAAGCTTATTTTATCTAAAATAATATCGTATTTAGCATCCGCCACTTCTGCTGAGATAATATCAACATTTTCCGTTTTACTCTTTGCTGTATCTTTTGCGGTATCTGTAGGCACTTTATTAACGGTATTACTTACCACTTGCTCACTTTTGCTATTACTACTACCTTTACCTAAATCAGCTAACAAGCGCTTTAATTCAAACTCTTGATAAAGTGAAGCGAGTGCCTCAACATCGGGTTCTGTAGGCTGTAATTGCTCAACACTTTGCTCTAACTCAACATCACATTTTATTGTAGCGAGCAAATATGAAAGTGGTAGTTGCTCGAGCGCTTCACGTAAGTTTTCACCTATTTTTCCTTTTACCTTGTCAGCATTAGCAATGACTTCATCTAATGTGCCGTGTTCAGCTAACCATTTTACCGCAGTTTTAGGACCACACTTAACTACACCAGGTATGTTGTCAACTTTGTCGCCCATTAACGCAAGATAATCGATAATTTGATCAGGTCGTACGCCAAATTTTTCACTCACACCTGCTTCATTTAATTCAACAGCTGTCATCGTGTTGATCAAACGTACATGCGGCGTAACTAATTGCGCCATATCTTTATCGCCAGTTGAGATCACAGTTTCTATACCCTGCTCACTCGCTTGCTTCGCTAAAGTACCAATAACATCATCAGCCTCAACCCCAGGAATAACCAATAATGGCAAACCCATAGCACTAATAATATTATGTAAAGGTGCTATTTGTGTACGTAATTCATCCGGCATCGGTGGACGATTTGCTTTATATTCAGGGTATAAATCGTTACGGAAAGTCTTACCTTTCGCATCAAAAATGACAACTACATTGCCATTTGGGTAGTCTTTTTTCAAACTACGGATCATATTCAAAACACCAGTGATCGCTCCCGTAGGTTGACCACTCGCCGTTGATAAAGCTTGTAAATATGGAACATGATATGCGCGAAATAAATACGAAGAACCATCCACTAGAATTAAAGGTGATAATGGTGAATTTTCTGTCGAAGTTGTCATAGGAAATTTGTCTAAACAATAATATAGCGTAAGGATGCCATAAAGCGCGCTGTAGCTCTACTACACTATGACAATTGGTGCAAAATGAATGTGGATAACTTTGTTAATAAGCGCAAAAAAACGCCAGAAAAGTGAATGTCACTATTCTGGTAATTATATTCATACGTATGATTTTATTGAAAAAAGATAGGAACGAAATCTTTTTAGTGCACAATATTTTTTATTTTTATTTTTGTGGATAAATAAATTTATCTGCGTTACGTTTTTGATTATATAAACAGCAACCAAGCAAATAACGTCAACAGAGATTATCAGAATTCCACAGCTTTACCAGCACATTATTAAACTTTTTTTAAGGATTTATTACCGATTAAAATAACAAAAAAATATAAGCCTTTAGTAGCAAGACTTTCAAACTAGCTATTAAATTTTAATGATGAAAAATTAGTTTTTATTTTAAAAAATAAGTAGTGATATGATTGAAAATATAACGACGGCTCACCTAAAATTTATATCTCTTTAAAGAGATATTGACCAATAACAAAATTACCTAACCTAACTTTACATTATTCTTGTTTACAGTAACTTCTACGCACTCAATTTCGCGGAGCATATCATCAAAACCTCTTCAACTCTATGCTAGTGACATTTATTGTGTATATACTTCGTCTGTTGCATCATTTATAAATCCATGACAAATATAGCCGATAAGTAATTTAGGCTTTTTGTTCATATATAAAAAATGTTCATAACCAATCGAAAAAGCGAAAGGACTTGCATTGTAATCAGCATAATATTGATCTCGCCCTAAACGCGCTTCATTTACACCTGATGCAAAACCACTTAAAAAATCTTCTCTATTATTAAGTATCAAACAAATCATGCCATCATCATTATGTACAAGTTCTATAGCACCTTCACCGATAAACTTGTTAACAACAGATTCATTGAAGTAGCCAGTGTACTGTTCAGTTTCCATATCATAAGAAACAGATGAACCATCGCCAGCTTCCATTAGCGAGGAAAATAGCTCTCTTACTTTTTTTGAAATCATTTATTTAGTTATTCTATCGAAAAATTAAAAGGTAAACACGAATGATACCTTAATTTCTACGAATCTATAATTGCTACTGATCTATCGCCATACAATTTGCATAATAAGTTACCGTTGCAGGCCAATCAGAAAATACACCAACTACGCCTACTTGTTTTGCTAAAACATCTAACAGCACAAGTACATCAGCTTCGCTACTTATTGCCTCTGTTATGCTTTGGTAATACCAACCTCCACCATTAGCAAGCAAGCCTGAGCGTTCAAGTGACCAAGTAATAATCTTAAGCTCAGCGGCTTTGTCGGCCTTAGCATATTGTGATGGAATGATTGCCCCTTCGGGGTCTAAAGTAACTAACATCCATAAAGGTGGCGCTATATATTCAACACCTTCGCTTTTTAATTGCTGCATACTAGGCACCCAAGTCTTAGGGTTTTCAGGATCAAAATCAGCCCCTACATTTCTTTCATCAAGAAATATAGCTTGTTTACCGAATAACGGTGCATGCGTTATCCAATATTTTACATCTGCCAGATTAAATGATTGTGGGTACACTTGAGCAGCCGGCACGCCCGCAGATATATATTCGTCTAACATTTTTTGAGCATAGTCTGTTTGACTAAAGTCGTTGAAAGGCATTTTTACACTGGCAGATTTTAATTCAGGCGACATTTTAACCCCGGATTTTTTAAACATTTCAATGCTTTCAGCATGCGTCATTAATGTGCCTTTGCCTGAGTACAGATCCGTTCGCCAATTCGGTGTACCCGCCAAATATTCCTCTACCGTGGTAGCTTGGGTATTGGCACCGTCCATTTTTCCTGTCAGTGTTTTAAATTGGGCAAGTGTAATATCGCTGGTACAACACATGGCGGTAGCAGCAATGTCATTAATTGGATCTGCTGGGATGAAGGGCTGTGAACATTGTTTTGCAAGCTCAGGAATAGCCAATATATTCGTTGTAGTGGCTAAATCGCATTGTGAGTGACGACAGACTAAGGCCTTATCTGAAGTAAAAGTAACATCACACTCTACAATGCCTGCACCTGAATCTATCGCCGCTTGATATGACTCGCGTGTATGTTCAGGAAATAGCATGGGAGCACCACGATGTCCTAATGAAAAGTCAGAACGATAAAAAGTATTATCTTTACACTGCTCTAATTTGGTTTTTAGCTCACTGTCTTGCATTTCGTTAATTAAAAATAGAGGCCTTAACCCAACTTTAGCAACAACTTTACCTGCCATCTTGTTGCTTACTTCATTGATTGGGTTGGTAACATGACGACTACAGCCCGCTAAAACAAAAGAAGTGAATAAAAAAAGAACAAATTCGTGTTTTTTAAGAAAACAGATAAACATAGCTGAACCTTGTATTTACGCTTAATAAAATATTACTTAATATTCTGTCAGGATAGATAATAATTATGGCAGTTTAATGAATACTCGAGATCCAGAATCAAGTTCAGGATGACGGTGTGGAGCTTCAGGATGATGTAGTGCGGCTCAGAATAACAAAGGGGTATAGAGTAAAGGAGGTTCAAGATGATGGAAAAGCTGAGGATAGCTCAATTAGAGAACCGAACTATCCTTTTTAGACACTTATTTTCAGCATAAACCCTATAGGGTAACAAACTCTTCAGCTGACGTAGGATGAATTGCAATGGTGTTATCAAAATCAGCTTTAGTTGCGCCCATTTTCATTGCCACAGCAAAACCTTGTAGTAACTCATCACTACCAAAACCAATACTATGCAAACCAACCACTTTTTCTTCAGCGCCAGCACAAATAAGTTTCATACGGGTAGGATCACGATAATCTTCCGTCATCGCTTGGTAAAGTGCCGTGAATTGAGAGTTATACACACTGATATTATCTTCACCATACTCAGTTACGGCTTCAGCTTCCGTTAAGCCTACAGTACCAATAACAGGATGACTGAATACTACGGTAGCGATGCCTGTGTAGTCTAAATGTAGGTCAGTTTTGTTGTTAAATAAGCGTTCACATAAACGTCGGCCTGCTGCCACTGCAACAGGAGTTAATTGTGCACGCCCGGTGTTATCACCTACGGCATAAATACCTGGTACGTTAGTGTTTTGATATTTATCAGTTACGATGAAGCCTCGTTTATCAAGCTCTACGCCTGCAAGATCTAAATTGATGTTATCAGTTGCTGGTTCTCTACCAATAGCCCAAACTACTTGCTCTACAGGGCCAATAGACTTGCCATTAGTAAGGTGTACTACCAATTGTCCGTCAGCTAATTTTTCTATACGTTCAGGTGTACTGTGATTATGTAAAGTTGGACCATGTTTTGCCATTTGCTCAACTAGGGTGTTACTTAGCATGTCATCAAACGTACGTAATGGTTTTTCATTTCGAACTAATAAATGCGTTTCTGTACCCAAACCATGGAAAACACCCGCTAATTCAACTGCAATATAACCTGCGCCAATAACAGCTACTGACTTAGGTTGCTCTGTTAACGCAAAAAAACCATCAGAATTAAGACCAAATTCAGCACCTTCAATGCTTGGAATTGACGGACGACCACCGGTAGCAATAGTAATATGATCAGCGGTATATAAAGTACCATCAACATCTACGGTATTCTTGTCTACGAATTTAGCGAAGCCTTGAATAACAGTGACATCGTTAGCATCAAAACCACGCTGATAAGCAGCATGAATTCGTTCAATGTAAGCTTCTCGGTTTTTAACCAAACGACTCCAATCAAAGCCATTATTCTCTATTTTAAAATCACCTAAATTAAAACCGTAATCGTGAGCATATTTTAATGCATCACTAATTTGTCCTGCATACCACATGGCTTTTTTAGGAACACAGCCAACATTTACACAAGTGCCACCTATATATTTCGCTTCAATCACAGCAGCTTTTTTACCTAATCGTGCTGCTCTATTGGCTGATGCTATTCCGCCACTACCTGCGCCTATTGCTAAGTAATCAAAATGTTGTGTCATTGTATATTCCAAAAAAGTTAATTTATATTGCTTATGTTGTTATATCTGGGGATAAAACACAATTATTCAATTGTATTTAATGCTCAACAATAAAAATTAAGTAAGAATTAGTGAAGAATTGGCTACACAATTGTCATCGCTAAGTAAATTTCACTTGAATATTGAATATTTGTCATCACATACTTTAGTATCGTCCATCTATTTATACTGACTATTATGACTAATCCTTTATTACCACAAGCTGTAAAAAGCCTTGATTTACCTGCCTTTTCAAAAATAAAACCAGCGCATATTAAGCCTGCGGTAGAGCAAGCTATAGCTGACTGTAAAAAAGTTATTAGTGACACATTAAGCAATAACACCTTGTTTACATGGGAAAACCTAGTCTTACCAATAGATGAAGTTGATGACGTTCTTTCTAAATTATGGTCGCCAGTTTCTCATCTAAATTCAGTAATGAGCAGTGACGAGCTACGAGAAGCTTATGAATCTTGCCTACCTTTATTATCAGAATACGGTACCTTTGTTGGTCAAAACCAAGGTTTATTTCAAGCATATCAAAGCTTAAAAGATAGTGATTCATTTAAAAACTTAGATACAGCGCAACAAAAAGTAATTACCAATGCGTTACGTGATTTTAAATTATCGGGTATTGCCTTAAGTGACAACGACAAAAAACGTTACGGTGAAATTGTTTCACGTTTATCAGACCTCAGCTCAAGCTTTAGTAATAACGTCCTTGATGCAACGCATGCGTTTAGCGTAACAATTACCGACAAAGATGAGCTAACAGGCTTACCTGAAAGCACATTGGCTGCAGCAAAAGAGTTAGCTGAGTCAAAAGAAAAACAAGGTTATACCTTCACGCTTGATATTCCAAGTTACTTACCTGTGATGATGTATTGCGATAACGCTGAGTTACGTGAAAAAATGCATCGTGCATTTGTCACCCGCGCATCCGATCAAGGCCCTAATGCTGATGAGTTTAATAACAGCGATATTATGAATGAGCTATTAAGTTTGCGTCATGAACTGGCTAACTTACTTGATTTTGATAACTTCGCTCAACATTCTCTCGCCACTAAAATGGCCAACGATACTAGCGAAGTCATGGCGTTTTTAGAAAACTTAGCGCTAAAATCACAAGCCCAAGGTAAAGAAGACTTTAAAGAACTAAATGACTTTGCCGCCACTGAATTTGGTAAAAATGACTTACAAGCATGGGATTTAGCCTATTACAGCGAAAAATTAAAGCAAAGTCGCTATTCAATATCCGATGAAGAGTTACGCCCTTATTTCCCGAAAGACAAAGTTGTTTCAGGCTTATTTACAGTAGTAAACAAGCTGTTTGGTTTAAACATTAAACAACGTGAAGGTGTTGATGTTTGGAACAAAGACGTAAAGTTTTATGATATTTTTGATAAAGCGGGCGAAAAGCGTGGTAGCTTTTATTTTGATTTATATGCACGTGAGAAAAAACGCGGCGGCGCTTGGATGGACGTTTGCGTTGGTCGTACTCAAAAAGCCGATGGTTCAATTCAATACCCTGTTGCTTATTTAACCTGTAATTTCAACGGTCCTGTCGGCAATAACCCAGCCTTATTCACCCATGATGAAGTGGTTACCTTATTCCATGAATTTGGCCATGGTATTCATCATATGTTGAGCCAAATTAATGCCGGCAGTGTTGCTTGTATCAATGGTGTGCCATGGGATGCGGTAGAACTACCAAGCCAATTTTTAGAAAACTGGTGTTGGCAACCAGAGGCGCTTGCCTTTATTTCAGGTCATTTTGAAACAGGCGAGCCATTACCGCAAGCCATGTTAGATAAAATGCTAGCGGCGAAAAACTTTCAATCAGCAATGCAAATGTTACGTCAGTTGGAGTTTAGTATTTTCGATTTCACTATGCATGCAAACTACGACCCTAAAGCTGAAAACAATGATAACCATATTCAACAAACGCTCGACAATGTAAGAGCGCAATATGCCGTAATAAAAGCCCCTGAGTTTAATCGTTTTCAACACGGGTTTAGCCATATATTTGGTGGTGGTTATTCAGCAGGTTATTACAGCTATAAATGGGCAGAAGTATTATCTGCCGATGCGTTTGGCTTATTTGAAGAGCAAGGTATTTTCAATGAAGAAACAGGCCAATCATTCTTAACCAATATTTTAGAAAAAGGTGGCAGTGAAGAGCCAAGCGTTCTATTTGAACGTTTTAGAGGCAGAGCACCAGAAATTGACGCAGTACTACGCCATAGCGGTATTGAAGCATAGAGCGATGAGCACAATGACAAAGACGGCAACCAACACAACCGAAAAGTTTAGCCATTTATACCAACGTGCCGCAAATAGAAAAGGCGGCACAAAGGCTTTGGAGCTACTGCTTGGTCAAAAAATTGTTGGTAAAAAATTATTGACCGATAGCGCCGCCCAGCAAAGTGTGGCGAATTTAACGGATGACCGTATTTTGTCAGCCTTTACCAAGCAAATTTTCAAATCAGGCTTTGTCTGGCGCGTAGTCGAAAATAAATGGCCTGATTTTGAAGACAGCTTTTTCAATTTTAACATTGAAAAAATACTGATGATGCCAGAGGAAATGCTGGAAAATAAAGCTGCAGATCCTAAAATTATCCGCAATTACAATAAAGTAAAAACCATTCAAGCCAATGCACAAATGATCTTTGAGCACCAAACCGAGCATAAAACCAGTTTTGCTCAGTTTATTGCCGACTGGCCTACAAGCGATATTATTGGCTTATGGACTTACTTGAAGAAAAACGGACAACGATTAGGCGGTAACACTGGCCCTTATGCTCTGCGTTTGCTTGGCAAAGATACCTTTATTCTGAGTTCAGATGTTGAAGGTTATCTACGCGCTCAAAAAGTGATTGATGGTGGCTTGCAAAGCAAAAAAAGCTTAACCGCAATACAAACCTATTTTAATCAACTCCAACAAGAATCTGGTTACAGCCTAACGCAATTAAGCCGTTTAATCGCATTTGCCAGTGGTGATAACTATGTTCATGTCGAGCTTCATGTTGAGCAAGTATAATGACTGAATATTTGTATAAACACATTGCCGTTGCTTATTGTGATGCGATTAACAGTGACCAATGTAAACGTATTGCCAAAAAATGGCAGTTAGATTATATCGGTGATGCCGCTGCCGCGAATAAGCAGCCACAATTACAATTTTTATTACAGCTTAATCAACAAGCCTTAGAGCTTTTAAAATTAGACGAGCCTAAACTTGGTGGCGTTAAAGTAGACTTTGTTGAAGGTGCGGTGGCACATCGCAGGAAATTTGGCGGCGGCAGAGGTCAAGATATTGCCAAAGCAATTGGCTTAAAACACGGTTTTACGCCACATGTGTTAGACGCTACCGCGGGGCTAGGTCGAGATGCTTTTGTACTAGCGGGTTTAGGTTGCCAAGTCACCTTAATGGAGCGTATGCCGATAGTGGCAGCTTTACTCGATGATGGCATAGAGCGCGCAAAGCTCAACAGCGAAGTCAGTGAAATAGCTAACCGCATGACGCTTGTGCATGCTTCATCGATTAAAAACATGAATTTGGCACAGCAAGTCGATGTAGTTTATCTTGATCCTATGTACCCACACCGTGAAAAATCAGCGGCAGTAAAAAAAGAAATGCGCGTATTTCAATCATTAGTAGGTGAAGACCTCGATGCAGATGCACTACTTGAACCTGCCTTAGCCCTAGCTAAATATCGCGTGGTAGTTAAACGCCCTAGTTATGCGCCACCACTTAACAATATCAAACCAAGTACTTCAATCAAAATGAAGAAAAACAGATTCGATGTTTATGTTAAGCGAGCGATACCAAAGGTTTAAGACACTTGAGCACATGTATACCCGTTCCACTTGAAGATGCTCGTTTCAGTAAGTCTGAGTGATTCATAATCAAGGCTCATTTTTTTATTAAGGGTTGTTCCCTGAAAAAGAAATGTAACGCAGAGTATGATTTGCTCAGCCTCACCCAAGGGCTGGTTTAGAAACGCTTTATGCTGCGTTATTGATTTTGATAAGAGAATAACCATTGTCTTCGTACAGCGCCTTGACCTGATTTCCTAGCTTAGCTCTGAAACGGCATATTCAAGTGGTTTGGGTATATCTATCAGATATAGAGGTGTTAACAGCTAAATTATACAGTCTCCTCATATTACTTTTTCTGCGTAATTCAACTGATTAGTTATTTTTCTCTAATAATGTTTTGATAAGGTTTTATTTAAATTCTTTAATATCAGTCGCTTAGATTTTTTTGATCTCATGAATATATTGCTATGGCTTTGATAAGCGACATTCTTCAGTAATCTATTTAATCTTGTACTCGTCAACAGCACTTAACTCTTCTGGGTAATAAAGGCTCGTGAGTAATTGCTATGACTACTTATATTCTATCATTTAATTACTCTAAATAGAGAAGGACGTTATCATGATCAATAGTATTAATTCAGCAATCCATAACAAATTAGCAATGGTTAGCTTTGCCATTTTATTAGCATCATTTTGTCAATCGGCAATTGGTGCTCAAATAACAAATGAACAAAAAAATCAACTGATTATGTCTGCAAAAGTCGATATTGAATCGACTATGCCTAAAATTATTGCGGATGTTGTAGCGGAAAATCAAACGAATATAACAACAAGCCAAAGCCAAACACTAGCAACGTTGCTATTGCCAACTTCAAGTAAATAAATTCAATAATTAGGGCAGCAAGCCTATTTTTAATCGTAAAATAAAGGGATGTTATGTAATATTTACCATAAAAAATGACGGTGCTAGCTAGCTTATGTGCAAGTCTTACTTTTGCTAATACCGCTAGCGCAGAGTCTTCTGTATAGAAAGTTTCAAAAAATAGCGATGTTACTTATGTCAGCGGTACAATTTTATCAGGCCATCCATAATAGTTTGCTGACATTTTAATGAGCCTTACTTAGCGAAGTGTAGATACTGTTATGCAAAGGCCCGTTCACAAAAAATCAGCTTATCAGATACGGCGTATTGTGTGACCAGAGTTCAGCACTCGCATGGAATACTTTAATGAACCCAGATAGTGCTGATAGTTGAATTTAAGCGCTCCTTGAACGCAGGCATCGTTTACACAAAGGTATGCTATACCTGAATGGTGATACGCTCGCAGAGCCGCTACTGGCTATAATTAAGGCAACGGTGTAGCAGACCAAGAAATGCGTTGTACTTGTGTACTTCTTTCATTAGTTAGTGTGGTTAAAAGCTTGTTAGATGCAGCTTTTAGAACTATGCCCATTGAATCTTGAGGCAAGGCTATTTCTTCTACTTTACCTGTTAATATATGCATTCTTGCTAATGATAAAGGATCGCCAAGGCTATAAAAATAATCATCGCGCAAAGCAATTGAACACCAACACTGAGCTAGGGTAATCGTTATTTTCTTGGTAAACGCATTCTGCGTATTTTTGTCTTGCTCATACGTTAAGTTAAATAATGTATTATCATTAATATAAAAAATCTCTCCTCGCTCATTTTTAAGTAATTTTTGACCACCTTCAAATGTTAGCTGTGTATTTTCTCTTGTGAGCAAATTAAATTGCCATATTTGACTTACTTTATCTTTTATTGTGGAATAAAGAATAGTTTTATCGTTATTTGACCATACATAACTGCTTACTTTAGCTTGATCTAATTCAGGTATGCTATGTAATACACCTATTTTTAAATCAATAAATTCAAGTTGATTATTACGACTAAATAATAAGTACTCTTCATTGTCGGATAATGCTAAAACGTAAATAGCCTGTTGTTCTTTTGTTGAAAAATTACTAATTTGCTTTTCTGTACTGTCATCAGCTTGCCAAATTTGATATTGATTTGTTCTACTAGAGATAAAATAATGTGAGTTTTGCTGTTTTCTAGAGTAAGTAGGGTAATAGTCGTTACTATCAGAACGATGGAGCATAGTTACCTTTTTTTCACCTTTTGAAAATATACTATCAATTTGGGCCACTTGTACTTGTGTGCTAGCAGCCTCAGATGAAAACAGTTGATTGCTATTGAGGAAGCTCATTCGACTTAAATATTTTTCTATTGGTAGCTCTATTGAATTCAAAGCTCGATTGTGAATATTAATAAAACTTAATGTTTTTCCTTGTAATACCCCAATATGTTCGCCGTCAGGCAGCCAGGCGATTGTTACACTCGATAATTCTTCAGCTTGCTCATATAGTACGCGTTGCTCACGTGTCGCAATATCCAGTAAATAAAGCTTTGCGGGACTATTTCGTTCATACCAACGGTAAAGTAATTGTTGACCGTTAGGTGAAATAAACATGTTAGTTACACCATATTGAGCATCACCAGAAGGAACTAATACTGTGCTTTTTTGGGTTTTAATATTATATTGGTATATTTCCTGTCCTAGCTTTTTATCATCTAATTCAATATAAAACATAGTGCTACCATCAACACTTAATTGCGCCATGCTACGCGCCTGTTTATCACATTTTTTAATAAGTTGTGGTTCTGGAATATTATCAATATTACTTAAATCAAACGTTGCGTAGTAGCACTGAGATTTTAAATCAGTAGCTTCAGCTAACAAAATTCGACTTTTAGGTTGCCATGACATAGCACTAATATGTAAATCGTTATAACTGAGTTTTACTTCTTGTTGGTTACTTAAGCTTTTTATATAACTACTGCTTACGCCATTATTTTTATTAGTATACGCAAAAAGGCTTTTATCTGGCGAAACTAATGGGTGTGTTTCTGAGCCAATATTCCATGTTGCTGCGGTAATATTCACATTTTTTGCTATAACGGGCGTTATTTTTTGTAGGGTTTCAATATCACTACTATTCGTCTGCGTTGTTATTGCCAATGGCGTGTTAGGTTCATCGTTAACTAACTTAAAGTCGATATTAAGGTCGATAAAAATATTAATGGTCAGTAACAATACCAGTAATATTAATAACCAACGATAAGAAGAAAATTTAATAGCAGGTTTTAGTGTTTTGGTTTGAGTTGTATTCGCCGTAATAGTACTTTCAGTGTGTATTGCTTTAGGCGATTTTTCTTTTATGTCATTGCTATTATCTAACACTTCATTTTTTGTGATTTGAGTGGTATCCAAATCGGTAGCTAAGTCTGTAGTTACCGCGGTATGAGCGGTGATATTTTCAGCGTCATTAATGACTTTTTTTGGTGTTACTGTGAGAGAGTAGCCTTTACGGTAATGCGTTTTGATTAAAGGGGCTTTATGCTCAGGATGAGTTAACTGCTTTCTAAGTTCTGATATCGCACGATTAATTGCATTATCATCAACAAAACTCTGTTGCCATACATTCACTACTAGCTCTTGGCGAGGAATAATGCGATCAGGCTGACTGATAAAGTAGGTTATTAATTTAAAGCTGAGCGGATCTAACTCTCTTTCAATAACCTTTGAAGATATTATACAGCGAGCAGGTAAAAGTAACCAAGGACCAAGTTTATATTGCACATTTCATTACTAAAAATAACCAGGAATGAAAATTAACATTTCAATAACAATAACGCAATAAAAATAGATTAATTAATAGGTTAACTCGAAATGTTATTGAATTATAAGCTTTTGATAAGGTTTACTTCTATGATGTCAATATTCACTGTTTTTATTGTGCCTGTTTGTTTTTACTGTTTATTTTCAAAGGGTTGCTCTTTATTTTAGTGATGAATATAATCCTAATGCTTTGGTAAGCGACTTAGTCAATCTTTTTGGTAAAATAGCGGTTGTTAACATAATTATAATTAGTCAAATTATTCAAGCTAACAACAAATAAGTAAGTAAATGGTACGCTAAATAGCAATACTATAGTTAGCTTGATTTATTCATATTTAAAGGGAAAAAACATGAAAAAAACATTTACACTCAGTGCTATTGCGCTTGTTATGATGACCGCGTGTTCTCAAACACCTTCTACACAAAATAATGCAGCAACTACAGTGTTAGCGCCATTAACAAGCCTTGCAGTAAGCCCTAATGATCAACGAGATTATCGTACCGTTAAGCTAAGTAATAACATTGAAGTGATATTGGTTTCAGACCCTGCAACTAAAAAATCAGCAGCAGCATTAAATGTTGGTGTAGGCTTCTTACAAGACCCTATGGAACAGCAAGGTTTAGCGCATTACCTTGAGCACTTACTATTTTTGGGTACTGAAAAATACCCTGAAACCAGTGAGTATTCTGAGTTTCTCAAAGAGAATGGCGGAACTTTAAATGCGTCAACATGGTTAACTTATACCAACTATATGTTTAAGGTGAATAATAACGCTTTTGATGAAACTCTTGATAGGTTTTCTGACTTTTTCAAATCACCAAAGTTTTACCCTGAATATACAGACAAAGAGCGTAATGCGGTTAATTCAGAATGGTCTATGCGTGGTGAGTTAGACTTTTTTGCACAGTTTAAATTGTCACGTAGCATGATGGGTGAACATGCAGCTAACCGATTTTTAATTGGTAATTTAGAAACGCTATCTGATAAAGAAAATAGTAACTTACATAAAGAAACTGTCGATTTTTACAATAAATACTATTCATCAAATATTATGAAAGTTTCAATGGTCAGTAACTTACCATTAGATGAAATGGAAGCCTTAGCAACTAAGCACTTTAGTAGTATAATTGATAAAAATATTGAAAAACCAGAAATTAAACAAACACTAGACTTTACTAAAGTAGGTAGTAAAAAAGTTTATTTCAAACCGAATCAAGATATTAAGCAACTAAAATTAGACTTTACCATTGCTAATAATATGAGTCAGTTTACCGTTAAACCTAATCATTTTATTTCATATTTGCTTGGCTCAGATATGCCAGGTACACCAGCACAAATTTTAAAAGCTAAAGGTTGGATAAGTTCATTAGATGCAGGCGCTTCTGCCAATCATTACGGTAATTATGGTGAATTCAGTATCACATTAGATTTAACAGATGATGGTATGGCAAATCGTGATGAAATAGTCGCTATGATTATGCAATACATTGACCTAATAAAAGCGAAAGGTGTTGATGAAAAATACTATAAAGAAATAAAAACAGCTTTAGATAACGAATTCCGCTTTTTAGAGAAAGGTGATGAATTTAACTATGTCGCTAATTTGGTTGATAGCATGCAAGATTACTCAACCAATTATGCGATTAATGCGCCTTATTATTACGGGCAATTTGACGCACAAGCTATTGAAAATGTACTCAGTCAATTAACGCCAGAAACATTACGTATTTGGTATGTGAGTAAAAATGAAAAAGTAACTGAAAAACAACACTTTTATCAAGGTGAATATCGTATTGAAGATATTGGCGCTGATGAAATAGCTAGCTGGAAAAACAACGTAACTACAGTACTTTCTTTACCGTTAGTGAATCGCTTATTACCTGAAAATTTCGATATAAAACCACAAAATTCAAACCAACAAAAACCTGAATTAAAAGTTGAGCATAATGGTGTGAAAGTTTGGCATTACCCAAGTCAGTTATTCGCTGAACAGCCTAAAGGTATTATCAAAGTTGATATTAATAGCGGTGAAGCCATTGCTAATATAAATACGCAAGTAGCATTAGCTATTTGGCAAGACGTTTATAATTTAAAGCAAAGCTTGTTAATGTCTGAAGCGCAAGCTGCAGGTATTAGTACTAAAGCCTCAGCAGGTAAGGGCATGACATTATTTGTTGATGGTTTTACTGACAAACAAAGTACGTTATTAAATAGCTTATTAACAGATTTGACGCCAAATGTTGATGAGCAAAGTTTCTTACAAGCAAAAGATCGTTATATGCGCGATATTGCTAACATTCAAAAGCAGTTTGCTGTTCGTCAAATTGGTGGTGCTTTCACTAAAGTAATTAGGAAAGATCAATTTGAAAATAGCGCATTAATTGAAGCGGCTAATGTTATGACGTTAACTGATTTTAATAAAGTAATTGCTCAAGTAACTAAAAACAACCAACCAAGAATTTTTGCTTTTGGTAATTACAGTCAAAAAGATTTAAAACAAGTAGCAGTACTTGTTAGTAAGGCTTTAGGCACGGATAAAAAAACCACAAGTTATGCTAAAAACGTGTATTTGAAACCAAAATCAGGGCAAGTATTAAGCTACCAACAAGATATTGCTGCAGCAGATATTGCTTTACTTGATGTGTATTTTCATGCAAAAGCAGGGTACCGATCACTTGCGACAGCAAAAGTGTTAGCTAATCACTTTACTTTTGAAGCTTCTAATCAGTTACGTACTGAAGAGCAACTTGGTTATGCGGTAGGAGCTACTGATATGGCGATGGATAACTACGCAGGTATTGGGCTTTATATACAATCACCAGTACTAGATTTAGTCCAAGCTCAAGCGCGCTTTGATAAATTTAATGTTGAATACAAAGTATTGTTAGATGCCTTAACGCAAGAGAGCTTTGATAAAATTAAAGACGGCGTATTAGTGAGTCTTACACAAGCGCCTAAAAATTTATATCAAGAAATTTCACCTATGTTTTCGGATTGGGAAAAAGAAAACTGGAACTATGACTCAAAAGCTAAATTAATTGAGCAAGTAAAAAGCGTTAGTTTAACTGATATTAAAAATTTCTATAAAGCTACATTGGCTAACCCTAATGCTGCACGCGTGAATGTGCAGTTACGTGGCACTAAATATCAAGATAAGCCTTTCGCAACGTTAGCTAATCAAATAGTTATTCAAGATGCTGCAACGGTTGCTAAAAAGGTTGATTATCAAAAATAAAGTTTATGATTATTATTGATGTAAGTACTTACCATTGTTGTAAATAATATTTATCATAGTACCAAAATGCCAATCAATGAACTTGACGGGCATTTTTTATGTGGAAATTTTAGGTTTAACCAATAATACCAATTACACTAACTAAGGAGCATTTTCAAATGGCCTTAAACCAGTCTCACAAGCGAGCAGAGAATCCCTGTTAATATTACTCTAAACATGATCATGGTTTAACAAAAGCTAACGTCAGCTTTTGGCTAGAAACCAAAGTATAAATTTAATCACTTGAAGCTCCCCCTTAATCATTTAATTTTATTACATGATTAACTTGTCGTGCGTTTTAATTGAATTTATTTGTCACTGTATGGTTACATCAGTCTATGGTTATAGCGGCAAATATTTCTGTTAAACATTAGTCCTAAATATCGCACTAACACAGTGCGTGTACTCTTTTTTAGTGCATTTATTCTCACACTAATCACCAATATAAACTAGCTATACTAGTAACTAAAGCGCTGCGCTGTTGGTATCATGTTTGCTTATTCATTACTAATTAAATGAATAGAGAGTAATGATTACATGCAACGTTTTATTGAAAACATGCCAAAAGCAGAATTACATGTGCATATTGAGGGTACGCTCGAACCAGAATTGAGCTTTGCTTTAGCGAAGAAGAACAAAGTTGAATTAAGTTATGAAACACCTGAAGCATTAATTTCTGCTTATGATTTTAATGACCTACCTTCTTTTTTAGCAATTTATTACGCAGGCATGAATGTATTAGTAGAAGAAGATGACTTCTATCAATTAACATATCAATATTTAAGTAAAGCGAGAAGCCAAGAAATCTTATATGTTGAGATATTCTTCGATCCACAAGCACATACCGTGAGAGGGATAAGCTTTGAGACAATTATTACCGGTATCCACAAAGCGCAAGTTGATGCTGAGAAAAAATTAGGCATTAAAAGTCAGTTAATTATGTGCTTTTTACGCGATATGAGTGCTGAATCCGCTATGCAACATTTAGTATTAGCAAAACCTCATCTGGATTGGTTAGTTGGCGTCGGTTTAGATTCTGATGAAAGAAATAACCCACCAAGTAAATTTTATGAAGTATTTTCTGAAGCAAAAAAATGGGGATTAAAGCTCACTATGCACTGCGATGTTAACCAAAAAAACACATTAGTACATATTAAGCAATGTATTAATGAAGTACAGGTTGACCGCATTGATCATGGTATTAATTCTTTAGAAAGCAATGAATTATGTGATCTCATTAAAGAGAAAGGCTTAGGATTAACCGTGTGTCCAGTATCGAACCAATTTGTTGTGCAATCACTCACTTCAGATGAAATACATCAAATGTTGGCCAAAGATATGTTAGTCACCATTAATTCAGATGATCCAGCCTATTTTAGAGCTTATTTAAATGAGAACCTGATTGAACTTCAAAAAGAAGGAAAATTCTCTCAAGATCAAATAATTACACTCGTAAGTAACGCATTTAAAGTAGCTTGGATAGATGACGATACCAAAGAGAATTATTTACAACAATTACAACGCTATGTAAGTGAATACAATTTACAGCATTTAAATTAAATATAAAGTAGCAAGCGATGAAGACAAAAACTACATAAATTTTTCTTGTCCCTGAACCCATGTGTCCTTGGTTTCAGTGACATAGGAAAACTTTTTTACACCTGAGTACGTATAAAAGTCATCTCCTCTAGTAGCAATTAATGACTCAAACCATTAACATCGACATTAACATAACCAGTGATTACACTGCCGTCTTTTCTAGAGATTGAAAAATCTCCTTCAAAACTATGTTCGTTTGCTGATATTAAATCTATCCAACCAGGATCATCAAACACATATTCTTGAGCGTTATCAAATGTATTAATATTTTCTTGTGCATAAGTCCACATAATAACGCCTAGGAATCCTGCTTCAGTATCTGATGTTCCAAAGTTATATAAACCTGGCGAGGGATTGCCGACAAAAGAAAAAAAGATATCAATGCCTCCCTGTTTACCGTCTTCTGTGACGTCTCTTCCTGAGAACGTGAAGATGTATGTCTTACTCTCATTACGTCCTGATATTGTTTGTTTAATTTGTTGATTACAGATTTCTGCTGTGGCGGAATACTCAAACGGAGCACTTAAATAAATAGTCCCGTCACTATGAGTAGTATCTTTTGAATCGACATAAGTTAGGGTTTTACGTACTAATTTTGTAGTATTTATTCCCTGCCAAATAGTATCGGCTTCAAATTCTTGCACCAAAATACCATTTTTAAAAAGGTATGAGTCAGAAGAATCTACTTCACCTAATGGGAAGTATTCATCATCTGTTTTAGTACCACTATAATCATCACCTGTTTCTGCTGTTCCATCCCAAATTTGCAGACATGTAACGTTTTTTATTCCATTTTCTGTATCATCAATATAAGTTTGAATTTTTTTTGTCGTAGTTTTTAAAATTTGTTGATCACTTTTACTTATATAAGTAATAGTATTTTCTAACAACCAAGTACCTGTCATGTTAGGTATCTCTTTCTTTTCTCTATCAACATCTAGACCACATGCACTTAAATAAAGTGAAATGACAACAATCCCTAGTTTATTAAACATATAAATTCCCTAATTAAAAATAAGTCTAGTGCCCCGTTAACAAAAAATACAATAGTGGGCTGAATAAGCGATAAAGACAAAAACCAACTATTGTATGACTTTTAAAATGACTATTTAGACTTTATTGACTAAGTTTAAAGTCTAGTTTTCTTACCTTGATATTAACACCAGAAGCCCTTAATTCTTGATAAAAATCAAGAATGTTACATGACTCAATCTGCTTGCAAATTATTCCATATTTTAAAATTGCAGGTTTATAACTTTGTAACGATGCTTGCTTGAGCCAATAAAGGGCTTGATTAAAGTCCTTGCTAACATGTTGTCCATTGATATACATTTCTGCAAGGTTAACCTGCCCTTTCGCATACCCCAACTTAGATGAATCCTGAAAAAACTCAAAAGCAGTTTTTAAATTAGTTTCGCTAAACTGTTCTATTAAGAAGGCTTCACCTTTACTATTTTCTTCTTTACCATAAATTAAATAATTATTTTTTTCTTTTGGCTTATCTGGGCTGACGAAGTTACCAAACAACCTATTTCTTATCGGTCTTTTGGCTAAATAAATAGCTTGATTACTATACATAGTTTTAATTGTACTAAGCGGGATATCATATCTTTTAGACTCAAAATAATCTTTATATCTTAATTGCCCATATTGAATACTATTAACTGCTGCATTCTGATATTGATAGAAAAAACGACCATAAACCAAGGTGATTATATCACCAGTAATATCGACTACCTTGGCGATTCTATATTTTTCATTAGGTCGCAATTTGTCACTTAACAACCTAAAGTCTAAGAAGTAAATATCATTGATTTTCGGCTTAGAAATAATGGCTAAAGTTTGCTCTTCTTCAATGTTGTCGCTTTTATACTCTAAAAAAGCTAACGATAAAGCCACAAATAAGAATAGGGAAGAAATCACTTTAGCTGCATTAGTTACTTGAGGGAACCTAAAGGTTCTTTGTACTGTAATAGCTTTATTAACATACATAAAGTTTATCCCTATACTTCGCTATTAATTTAAGTGCCAGAGCTTGAATAAAATATAATAACGACTAACAAGGAAAAAAGACAATTTTCCTGTATTTATCGGTTATTTGCTACAACACCAAGTATAACTAGCCGTTTATTATGCTGCCTCTTCGTAATATTAATGTCATGGTTTTTAATTAAGCTATATTAATATCTTATTGTTTAGCTAGTTAAAAATCTAAATATTCAGCAAGACAAGTTATCAAAGTGCCCTTGTAGTGTGGATATCACGGTTTCAAAACGGGCGGGTAACACTCTATTTCTCTTTTTTACCCTGTATAGGGTTTCTATTACGGGCTTTTGAGGCTGAAACACCTTTAAACACTGGGGATCTTGGAACATATCAACGGCGCTTTTAGGTAGTACGGTAAAGCCTAGCCCTTTAGCTACAGGCTCTAATATTTGGCTAATTTGATTAACATAACCGGCCACAGGGAGCTGCTCAATACTCAAGTGACTAAAATCTGATTCGTGACTTTGTTCAAAATACAAAGATAAATAATGTTTGGCATCGGGGTGATTAATAAGGCCAAGCTTGGTCAACAAGTCACCACTGTCATCTTCAATTTCAACTTTAGCAGGCAACACTAAACACAGCTGTTCACGACCTATTTCTTGTATATCGAATAAACTACTATTTGGCACATCGGTGACAATACCTAGATCAGTTATTCCATTTTGTATTTCATGTAATATTTGATGGTTAGGAGCAGCTTTTAACTGAACAATAAGCTGTGAATGTGCTACTTGTATCTCCAATAATTTGGGATAAAGTATCAAAGCCAGCGCACCTGAGCAAGCTAATCGACAATGGCCAACAAAGGGATTATCAAAACCGAGTTGCTCTAGTAATTCGTGTTCATTTTTTACTAGCTGTTCAGCGTATTGATAAACCAATAACCCTTGCTCGGTCAGATCGAAGCTTTTTTTATCTCGCTGAATAAGTGCCTGACCACAAGCCTTTTCAAGCTTATTTATGTGTTGGCTAACACCGGGCTGCGTCATAAATAGCTTCTCAGCAGTTTTAGTAAAGTGCCCCGTATCAACAAGCGTCACAAAGGTCTTCAACCAAGTTGGGTTTAGCATCTTTAACACCATTATTTAAAATTATCATTTTGATTATAATTGATAATTTTAAATAATAAACCTCCTATCATAAAATAACGCCATCAAATTAAGTAACGCATAAACAACAACGTTTGGAGTAAATGATGAAAATGAATCACGTAGGCATTATGGTTGGCGACATGGATAAAGCTGTTGAGTTCTACACAAAGGCACTTGAGCTGAAAATTGTAATGCATAATACTAAAGTGCTTGAAGAGCGTGAAACAGCTATCGGTAAAATGTGTATTGCTGTTTTTGGTGAGGGATTCAAAGGCTTTAACATTGCTCATCTAGTAACAACTGATGGCATTGGCGTAGAGCTATTTGAAATGAAAGAGCGACAGGAGCGTCATGAAGTTGATTTTTCTCGACTGGGAATTTTTCACTTTTGTCTGCAAAGTGATGATTTTCAAAGTGTGATTGAGCGTACAGTAAAATTTGGTGGTAAAGTGAGAATGGACATTATGCGATATCACCCAGAAGATGATAGCAAACAGGCTAAAATGGTTTACCTAGAAGACCCCTTTGGTAATTTATTTGAGCTTTACTCACACTCATATGAAGAAACTTACGCTACTGATTATGAATAATAAATAGACTACAGGGTTCGTGGTAAAAAACAGAACCCTTTAGCGTTTAGCAGCGACAGCTAAACAATTTTATCTATTAACTGGTGCTTGAGCTACATCTCTTGTTTAAATTCGTGCATCAACTCAAAACATTTACTTATAAAATTATTTCATATCAAATAACTACACGATAATTTCCTACGCTCCATAAAAACAATTTAGTGCACCAAAATTAGACATTACGCTCAATTTCAGAGCATAAACGCTCTGTTAAACTTTTAAAATTTACATAATGTTACTTATTAATAAAAGCTTTACATTGAGCGGCAATTGTCTGCTACCGCTCAAATCAAGAGCATAAAACAAAATTAAGTGATTGCTTTTATAGCATATATTTTCTAATTTTCATCAAATACTATAAATCTGGCGCTGTTATTGCTTATATCTATGCAGAGCACACATAAAATATAAGGTTATATGTTGTGTGCAGATCAACTAACTACAGCAAAGTTTCTACTACGACTAGCGATTGGACCTCACAGGGAGAAAGCGAAAGTGGACTGTAATCAGATTTTCACGCTCTGGTCTGCCTTATTCACAATACAAAACGCTCTAATTAACCATAACTGAACAGTAAAAATAAAATACTTTAATTCAACGTAAAGTATTGCCAAATCCCGAATTATTTAGTCATAGCGCTGTGCCCTATGATAAAAAGTTACTGACTACAAAGGGAATATAATGATTGATAATCTATGGCTAATAATATCTGCCTTATTTGTTTTTGCCATGCAAGCAGGTTTTCTCTGCTTGGAGAGTGGTCGCACCCGCAGTAAAAATAATATCAATGTTGCGGCAAAAAATATTATTGATTTTATTTTATCCGCCTCTGTATTTTGGTTGATTGGTTTTGGTTTCATGTTTGGTGAGTCATTCATGGGAATTATTGGCTTAAGTGGCTTTGTTTTTAATAGCGACCATACTGCTTTTGAGTTTTCATTTTTTCTTTTTCAACTTATGTTTTGCGGGACTGCTGCAACCTTAACCTCTGGTGCAGTAGCAGAGCGTATGACATTTATTGGTTACGCCTACATTACCGTAATTTTGAGTACTATCATTTACCCTATTATTGGTCATTGGGCTTGGGCTAGCGCATTTAATGATAAAAATACCGGCTGGTTAGAGGCGTTAGGCTTTATTGATTTTGCCGGCTCTACAGTAGTTCATTCTGTTGGTGGTTGGGTGGCATTAGCCGCAATCTTAGTTATTGGCCCGCGTACAGGTCGTTTTACTAAAGGTCACTTATTCCCTTCTGGCAATAATATTCCCATGGCTGCTTTTGGTGTTTTTCTTATTTGGTTTGGTTGGTTTGGCTTTAATGGCGGTAGCACATTAACGTTTGACGAGAGTGTGCCAAAAATTTTATTAAATACTATGCTTGCCGCGGTATGGGGAGGGCTTACGGTAACAGCTATTAGTTATTACCGTGATAGATATCTTAATATTAGTGTTACCTTAAACGGTATTATTGCTGGATTAGTTTCAGTGACCGCAGCATGTCATCTTGTTGAGCCTGCTGAAGCCGCATTAATTGCCGTGATTGGTAGCATTATTATGTACCAGGGTAATTTATGGTTTGAAAAATTAGAAATAGATGATGCTTTAGGTGTGGTTCCTGCACATCTTTTCGCTGGTATTTGGGGGACTTTAGCTGTCGCTTTTTTCGGTGAAACTGAATTAAGTCTTGGTGAGCAATTAGTTGCACAGGTTATTGGTATTGTTGTTATTGGTTTTTATAGCTTTACGCTAAGTTATGCCTTAATTCGAATAATCAATTTTTATTCTCCTTTAAGAGTTTCGCTAGCAGATGAAAACAAAGGGTTAAATATTACCGAGCATAGAGCCAGTACAGAATTAATCGACCTATTGACTGATATGGAACACCAACAAAGTAAAGGGGATTTCACCACCCCAGTTAAAGAAGAGCCCTTCACCGAAGTAGGACAAATAGCTAGCAAGTACAATCAAGTAATTCAGCGCGTAACCAGTGAAATGACAAGTCGCGATGAAGCTATAGGGCAATTTGAGATGAGCGAAAAGCGTAAAAGCTCCATTTTAGATTCTTCTATGGACTGTATTATCATTATTGATTGGCGAGGCCTGATCATCGAATTTAACCCTTCAGCTGAGCGCACACTAGGCGCATTAAAAAAACACGTTAAAGGCGAGCGTTTTGCCGATCTTTTTGTTTTAGATAAAGATAAACCACGGGTTGTTGATAGTATTGAACATGCGTTTACCACACCCGAAGGTTTAATACTGAATCGGCGAACCACAATGGAAATTAAACGCGCGACTAATGAAGTCTTCCCAGCAGAAATAACCATAACAAGCGCCAAATTAGGTAATAAATATAAAACAGAATATACCCTGCACATTCGTGACATAGCTAAAGACTTAAAGCTTAAATCACGGTTACAATTTTTAGCTTATAAAGACCCGCTAACGGGCTTATCTAATCGCGCTCATATGATGAAAGAGCTTTCTATTGCCATTAAAGTTTCACAAAAAAACAACCTAGATGTCGGTTTATATTTTTTAGATTTAGACAAATTTAAAAAAATTAATGACACGTTAGGCCATAAGGCTGGTGATAAATTATTATGTGAGGTCGCCCGTCGTTTAAATGATGTATCTAGAGAGGACGACATAATTTCTCGTTGGGGTGGCGATGAATTTATCTTTATAGTAACAGGCAAACTTGATAACAGTATAATTACGCACAAAGCTAACCAAATATTAGAGAAAATGAGAGCCCCCATTGAAATCAATAATAAAGGCTATGAAATTCAAACCAGTATTGGCGTTGCTATATCGCCCAAAGGCTTGATTAACGCAGATGACTTAATTCAAAATGCTGATATTGCAATGTATAAAGCTAAAGATGACGGCCGAGATACTTATAAAGTTTATGATAAGCGAATGGGTAAAGAAGCTGCTAAAACACTTAACTATGAACATGAAATTAAACAAGGTATTGAAAAAGATCAATTTACCTTAGTTTATCAACCTAAAGTTAGTGGCAATGCCGATAATATCATTGGCTTAGAAGCGCTAATTCGATGGGAACATCCTGAAAAAGGTGAAATTTTTCCTTCTGACTTTATTTCAATTGCCGAAGAAAGTAATTTGATAAATGAGCTCGGTGAGTTTGTTCTTAAAACCGCGATACGTCAGCAACGTAAGTGGTTGTCAGCTGGACTTAATATTGTTCCTTTGTCGGTTAATATATCAGAGAGACATATACTTTCAGAAAATTTTTTACACTATCTAGAACAACAGTTAAAGAAAGAAAATATTCAGGGAAAATGGTTAGATATTGAAATTACTGAGCATGTCCTGATACATGATATTGAACAATGTGTCCGTGTACTTTCAGATATCAAAAAGCTTGGTGTTACCATATCAATTGATGATTTTGGTACTGGGTATTCGTCATTAAATTACCTTAAACGATTACCGATAGACACCCTGAAAATTGATCGTTCTTTCGTAAAAGAATGTAGTGATATTGATGAAGATCGTGAAATTTGCTCTGCCATTATCCACTTAGCTTCAGTGATGGGATTAGCGGTTGTTGCAGAAGGTGTAGAAACGAAATCACAAGCATCAACATTAATAGATTTAGGCTGTCATGTGTTTCAAGGCTACTACTTTTATAAACCTTTGCCGTTAGCGAAAGTAGAAGTGCTATTAGCCAAACATAATGGACCGTCATTAAGCGAGCTAAAGCCCATTAGCCTAAACTAACATAGTCACGCTTATAAATTTCCGTCATTCTGAGCTTGACTCAGAATCCCATGCATTATGCTGTAAACTCAATAATATCCCGTATTAAGACTTTTGCCCAGCCCAACGCTTTGTTGTGCCTGTATCGATATCAAACAAATCAAGCATTCTCGACACACTATGGTTAATAATATCGTCTACCGTTTGTGGTTTATTATAAAACGCGGGCATAGGCGGAGCGATAATCGCCCCCAATTGAGAAGCTTCATACATTAGCTTGCAGTGACCTGTATGCAAAGGCACTTCTCTTGGCATTAACACTAATTTTCGTCGCTCTTTCAGTGTTACATCCGCTGCGCGCACAATTAAGCTATCAGAGTAAGAGTTAACAATTGCTGATAGTGTTTTCATCGAGCATGGTGCGACGATCATACCGTCAACTTTAAATGAACCACTAGAAATATTTGCGGCTTGATTCTTGTTGCTATGCACCACATCAGCTAAATCTTCAACGTATTTAAGCGAATGCTCTGTTTCAATACTAATATTAAGCCGCGCATATGAGCTCATCACTAAATGCGTTTCTACCCCCTCAATTTCTTTAAGCATTTCTAATAAGCGAATGCCGTAAATCACACCACTTGAGCCGCTTATACCAATGACTAAACGCATGAAAAAACCTCTTGAAAACAAAAACAGTGATTAATATACGCAAAAAATACAGAAATAGATTTCAATTAATTGTGTTTTTAATGATGTGATTATAGTAAATAAGAAAATGACGACGTTGAAAGTGGTGAAACCACAATTTTCAACGTCTAAAGAAAAGTACTTTTAAAAGGTATTGCGCTTTATTAAGCCGTTTGCATAATACTTGGCGCTGCGCCTTTAGCAAGTTCAGCTAAGTCTTTATCAATAAAGAATAAAGCTTTACCATCTTCGCCAACCATATCAATTTTATCTAAAATACCTTTAAACAATTTTTCTTCTTCGTGTTGCTCTGAAACATACCACTGTAAAAAGTTAAATGTTGAATAGTCTTGTGAGCTAAAGGCAGTGTGGGCTAATTCATTAATCGCTTTTGTCACTAATTGTTCGTGCTCATAAGTTTCACGAAAAACGTCGCCTAACGAGTCAAAATTAACTTTAGGTGCTTCAATAGTACCAATAATAGGTAAAGCGCCAGTTTCACTTACGTAAGTAAATAAACGTTTCATGTGGCCCATTTCTTCGTCAGCATGCTTTTGCATAAACTCAGCAGCACCTTCAAAGCCTTTATCTTCACACCAAGCGCTCATTTGTAAGTAAAGGTTCGATGAAAAAAACTCTAAATTTATTTGTTCATTTAGCTTATCTACCATTGTAGCTGCCAACATATATCTACTCCGTTACATTTATTAAATTCTTTTCATGCATTTTACACGTTTTACCACAAAAAAAAATCTATGACTGACGTGAACAACATTATTTTACATTTGAGATAGTTAGCTATTCAATCTAGTCGCCAAAGCTACCTGCGGCACCAGGAAAAACAACCGGGCTTTCTGTTCCGTCTGCAGCAACACTCGCCACACCAAAGAAATAGTTATCAATAACAACATTTTTTAACGTAAATTGATTTACATTGCCCACGAAGCGGCTAAATTGCCACTGTGAAGCATCAGTAAAACGCCAGTAAATTTTAAAGCCAACAAGTTGTGGATTTTCTGAAGCTAATGGCAGCGACCAATACAGTGTTGTATCAGGTTTTACCGTACCCGCTATTTTAACATCTGCCGGTGGGGTTGGTGCCATCGCCATTGAGGCTAAAGAAACAGCGTTAAGCGACGTTAATTTTGCCGCATAGTCAAAATTCACGCCGTCAAGCGTATCGCCATAAACAATACCATTTTCAGTACGTAAGTCTTGATGTTGACGGTTATAATTCTCGTTAGTTTCCATAATTCTGATTGCCGGAAAGCCCACTTGATTAAAAGGTCTATGGTGCCCTCCGCGACCAAACCTGTCTAATCGGTAAATCATCATGGTATCTAAATTAGGAATGTATTGATCGGCAATACGATCTATATAACGCGCTAAATTACGACTAGGTGAGTCAACTTCGCCACCCGTAAATCGTCTACTTTTAGCTTCACTAGTCGTTTCTGTTGGGCGAGTTCCTTCAGAAAAAATACGGGCAGTCGTATTGTTTATAACACCATTAACACCTTCAATATTGCCAATCATGTCATTATTTAAAACAGCTTTAATTCGCCAGCCATCTTTCAGCGCTTGCTTAGCCATTATTTGTCCGCCAAATAACCCCTGCTCTTCTCCCGCTAAAGCAGCATAAATAATACTGCCCTGAAACTTATATTTCGACAATACTCGCGCAGCTTCAATCGTTCCAGCTAAGCCTGATGCATTATCATTAGCGCCAGGAGAGTCCGAAGTGAAATTCATCACATCAGACACTCTAGAATCAATATCGCCCGACATAACCACATAACGGTTAGGATCAGACGCCCCTTTTTGAATAGCAATAACACTCACAACCTCAGTAGGATCTGGAATCCGCTTTTCACCGCTAATGGTTTCAGATTGATAGTAAACCGTAAGACACCCACCACATTCGGCAGAGATTTTATCAAACTCAGATTTAATCCATCGACGTGCAGCGCCTATACCTCTGATAGTTGACTCTGTTTCCGACAAAGTATGGCGAGTACCAAAACCTACTAACTTTTTAATGTCTTGTTCAATACGATTCGCGGATACTTCACTGGCTATTTTATGAAGTTGTTCATTATCAACTGGGCCAGTTGATGTTGTTGTAGAAATATCACTTGCCAATGATTGGCTAGCAATAATAACAAGTGGCAACAAACTAACTTTATAAAAGGTTTTTATATTCATCTAACATTCCTATTGAGTTTTTTCAAAAAGGCAAGAAACAAGGCATGCACTAAAATGTAATTAAAATTCAATAACTTTTGCCAAACTTCGTCATTAGCCATTAATTTATCACCAATAAACTGACGACACAAGAACAGCGCAGAGTGCCATTTTGTGCTATTATCGCCCTTCTTCATCGTAATATATCCCCTAAAATAACAAGTTTAAAAATGACTATAACCCATACTGATGTTTTAATTATTGGCGCTGGTGCAGCTGGCTTAATGTGTGCTGCTAGTGCTGGATATCGTGGTCGCAGCGTTACCGTAGTTGATATGGGTAAAAAAGCTGGCCGAAAAATTTTAATCAGCGGTGGTGGCCGTTGTAATTTTACCAATCAAAATACCACACCAAGTAACTATATATGCCAAAACCCTCATTTTGTAAAATCAGCCTTAAGTCGTTATAGCGCTGATGATTTTATTGAGTTAGTTGATCGCCATAGCGTTAACTATCATCATAAAACCTTAGGACAACTTTTTTGCGATGATAGCGCTCAAGACATTGTTAACGTATTGCTTACAGAATGCGAATGGGCAGGCGTTACCCTAAACTTACGCACAGAGGTACTTTCTGTTAGCCAAAATGACGATAAAACCTATTTAGTAAAAACGTCAGATAAAGAATATCAATGCCAATCTTTAGTCGTGGCCTCAGGCGGTTTAACAATGCCAAAGCTTGGTGCCTCACCCATTGGCTACAAAATTGCCGAACAGTTTGGTTTAAATGTATTACCAACCACAGCAGCCTTGGTACCATTTACCTTGCATGACCACGATAAACAACGCTTTGATGGTTTGTCTGGCATCAGTATTGACTGTAACGTTACTAGCGAAGACGGCACTAGTTTTAGAGAAAACATCCTCTTCACGCATCGTGGTTTATCTGGCCCGGCTATTTTACAAATTTCATCATTTTGGCGCGCAGGCCAAGCCATCACTATTGACTTACTGCCCAACCAACAACTAACAGATACCATCAACGATTGGCGTGAACACCAAGCGCAAAAATCTGTTAAGAACTTATTGTCTACTATACTGCCTAAGCGTTTTGTAGAAGTAATAATGAACGATGAAGTCAGTGCCCCACTCATTACTGACAAAGCAATAAAACAACTGAGCCATAAAGAAATAACTATACTCAGCAATTACTTACATCACTGGCAGATAAAGCCAAATGGGACAGAAGGCTACAGAACCGCCGAAGTTACTTTAGGTGGTGTAAATACTGATGAGATATCTTCTAAAACCTTTGAAGCAAAAAATCATGCTGGATTATATTTTATTGGTGAAGTTATTGACGTAACTGGATTTTTGGGTGGATATAACTTCCAATTTTGTTGGGCCAGTGGTGTCGCTTGTGGACAAGTGGTTTAACTGTTTTATTCGATTACAAATAAAGACAATTCGAATTAAATGAAGACAACCTTGTAGCAAATAGAGACAAATACTAGCTTAAGGCCAGTATTTTAGTTTTATCAAACTAGATCGAATACACACCAAACTAGAACGAATACGTAGAGTATTGAATATTCACCTAACTATATGATTTATAGTGATTGTGAGCAAATGCGTTTGTATTCGTTTTAAAATAGTGAAATTTTTTCTTTATTTCTCTAAAAGTAAAAGCTCTAGGCAATTAAAGTTATCACTCTAATATTTTTGAACCTAGACCTGTAGATATTTTCACTTTTGGTGGTTATTTTCACTTTCCGTGAGTTTTGTGACTGGTCATAATGATTGAGGTTTTCAGTCAGTAGATGAGATCTTAATGATCACTTAGATACGAAACCGGACGTTAGCCACCAATATAAATATGCATCGTTTGACTAAAAACATTACCAATGAATCGAATAAGCTGACTGGCAAGAATGCCACCAAAGCTGTCGTTCATCATCTAATTATTAATGATCTCTTTGTGCGCATTGTTGACGCTAGAGCTTACTTTACTAACGGCAACACCAGAGAAAGCGGTCGTTAGTATCAATGATTACCTTATGACTTTTATCGCTATAAGGGGACATTTACTAAATCAGTATTTTGTATCTATAAGGTTTATCGGGTGTTACATACCTTATTTAACTTGGTATCTCAATAAGACTAAGTTATCTAAAACGAGATTACTTGACCAGATAAAAGAAGCTCCAGTGCCTGAAAACTGCTCTTGGAAGTTCATGTAAGCTTTTTTATTATTTACACCTATTTCATCTTCAGTAAATTCCACCGCTTTTGGCCAAGTGATATAGTCTTGGTTGGTTTTCCAGTTTACTGGAACATCCCAATGTAAGGAGTAAGTATCAATATATTCATTAACACCATTGGTATCACAGTTTTCTGTTAACCTTTGCTCTCCGATTTCTTCTGCGCAGTTAAGATCATAAAGTGGCGAAGTGTAAAAAGTTTGAGCTGACCATTCTGCATTTGTTTTAGTACCGTCAGAGAAACTCGCAATGAAACCACCATCACCAGGATGAAAGCTTTTACCTCTGTTATCTTCGCTACCTAAACCTGAGTTTTCTTCCCAATCAACAAGCTTAATTGCAATGTCATAAGGTTTTTTTACTTTGAACTTTACAATGTTGGAATTAAAAGGGGTAAATGGGATTGGATCAACAGCGATTAACTTACCATTGATAAATAACTCAAAGTAATTATCTGCAAAGATATATCCGGTAATAACTTCACCGTCATTATCTACTTCTATTATAGGTACAGTAGAAATATTAACATCAGCTAATGACTTAGGCACAACGTTTGAACATTCATTATAAAGATCACTGGCAAAGTGCTCTTCTTCATATTGAACCTTTGCAGGTACAATAAAACTTTTTTCATTAAGCTTTTTAATACCTATAGGTGATGGACGTGAGCGCCCGTTTTTACAGGTGAATAACGAAGCAACTTTAATTTTGGCCTCACCTTCAATAACATTTGCTGACCCGGTATATAAACTAGTAACACTAGATAAATTAGATACACTAGTATCGGTGCAACTCGCAATAGTTAATAAAAATAGTACTGGCGCTAACTTCTTAATATTATTTGTCATTCATTTTTCCTTTAAATACCATGTCTAAAATAAATTATACTTTATATTTCAAATTAAATTAGATCTTTACATAAAACTTACAGACTTGTTTTTGGAATAAATATGATTATGGCGGTAATCTATATTGATTTATTGTGACTGCTAGATATAGTGATTTCGGCTCACAATTTATGCCCCCTCACTGTCTCCGTAGCTGTCGTCATGGTACTAAAACCTTAGGTCTTCAATGCGGTATTAGTTAGCGTTAAGATATGAAATACCACTGTCGGCTATGAGCTTGAAGCTCACAATAGACCATACTTAGTTCTCCATTAATAACGGAGAATAATCATGTTTTCTTTAACCGTTTATAAACCAACTGAGCCTTGGAACAAAAACAAAATTGTTGGGCAAAAATTACCACTTAAACTACAACAAATTTGGGCAATCCGAATCAGGCTAGAATTAGTAAATAATATAAGAGACCTTGCACTTTTTAACCTTGCTATAGATAGTAAATTAAGAGGCTGCGATTTAGTTGCTCTAAAAATAAGGGATATTGCCCACGGGAAAACTATTCAGTCGAGAGCTATTATTGTTCAAAAAAAGACAGGATTGCCCGTTCAATTTGAACTTACCGAAAATACACGTAAATCAATTCAAACTTTGATTACACATTTTCAACTAAGCCAAAATGACTATTTGTTTAAATCGAGAATTCATACGTCAGCACATTTATCAACACGGCAGTATGGAAGAATAGTTGATGCTTGGGTTTCAATGATTGGTTTAGACCAAACCCAATATGGGACTCACACAATGAGAAGAACCAAACCTGCATTGATTTACAAGAAAACTAAAAACCTGCGAGCGTGTCAATTGTTGCTCGGTCATAAAAAGCTTGAAAGCACGGTCAGATATTTGGGAATAGAAGTGGATGATGCGCTTGAGATTTCAGAAGGGATAGATTGTTAAATATAATGCCAGAGTCATTTATGGTCTCTGGCATCTTCGCCACCATTGCCGACAGTCGCATAGTTGAATAGGTATTATTTCAAAGTGGCTTTGGTGACGTTAGCTATTGTTTGTTCTTTAGGTCAACAGTTAGCCATAAGCTGACGTTAGCTTTACATAGTTACCCTGTCTATTCTGATTTTTTAGGGTTAATTAAATTTATCTTCTGTATTGAATGGTACGAATACCAAATTCTTAATTAGTGTTAACCAAAAATGGAATTCAACGTATGATCCATGGTTGACTTTAACTCATCTTCTGTCTGACCTGCTTTTGCTTGAACTGCCAGTCCATAACTAACTGATAAAAGATAATTAGCCAGTTTTTCAGCCGTTTGCCCTTTTGGCATATTTGTATTAGCAATGCCGGATGCAAGTAAAGCCGTCAAAATTTGCTTGGTTTCAGTGCCTAATTCTCTGATATAAACAACAACGTCTTCCGGAAATGCAACACTCTCTGATTCATTAACGCTTTTTACGAGCAAGCATCCACGAGGAGTATCATTACTACTGAACAGCTCAATAAGCCCATAGAAAAAAGCTTGTAATCGTTCTTTTAATGTTTCATCTGATGGCTCCATTAGGTGTTTGTAGTTAGCTTCAACGTATTGCTTTACATAGTGAATCAGTGAGTCTTTGAATAATTGTTCTTTATTGCCAAACGTTCCGTATAAACTCGACGTATTGATACCAAGCTCTGAAGATAGATTCGCAACAGAAGTACCTGAATACCCATTTGTCCAAAATAACCGCATCGCTTTATCTAATACTACCTCTTTATCAAACGCTCTTTTTCGTCCTACTTTCACTCTTTTACCCTTAATAAAATTAATTAACAGACTCTATTTTGAAGTAATCACTTCACAATGTCAATTCAACCCATTGACATTTTAAAGTGATCACTTCATAATGAATTTAATTCTGAAGCAATCGCTTCACATTGGTGTCATATAGATAACCTATAGGTTAAAAGGTAAATTAAATATGTTTAAAAAATTCGTACAAATTACTGCGCTATTCAACCTTCCAGTCGCACTAGGAATTATTATTTCAGTACTGATAACACCTCAAGCAGACACCTTTATTATCACGGTGGTATTAGGTGCATCTTTTATTCTCATGGGGGCTGCGTTACTTTGGGCTGCTTCAAATATTAAAGCCCGTGCATCCATTATTGTTTGGAACGGATTGGTAAGGTTAGTCGGCTTCATCGCGGTAACTTATGCATCATCTTTAGGGTTGGCACCAGACGCATTTATCTATATTTCATTAATGGATTTAGTTACTGCTTTTGTTTATATCATTGGCAGTATGCGCGTATCCAAACTGCCTTTTAAATCCTTACTTTTAGGAAAAAGCCAGTAACTTAAAAATTGAAAAAATTAACTTAAATAAACTTAAATAAACTTAAATAAACTTAAATAAACTTAAATAAACTACTTTCAGGATAAATATTATGACAATTAAAGCACTAAGAACACCGGAAGAAAGATTCTCTGTATTACCGGCTTTTCCTTACCAACCTAACTATATTGATGATTTAGCGGGTTTTGAATCTTTACGTATGGCTTACATCGACGAGGGTGATTCATCATCTGAGACTACTTTTTTATGTTTGCACGGTGAGCCTTCATGGAGCTATTTATACCGAAAAATGATCCCTGTATTTACAGAGGCAGGTCATCGTGTTGTTTCGCCCGATCTTTTTGGTTTTGGCCGTTCAGATAAACCCGTTGATGAATCAGTTTATACCTTTGATTTTCACCGTGACAGTTTAATGCAATTTATTGAACGCCTTGATCTGAAAAATATTACGCTGGTCTGTCAAGATTGGGGCGGCTTATTAGGCTTAACGATCCCAATGGATATGCAAGACCGATTCAAAAATTTGATTGTCATGAACACGGCAATATCGGTTGGTGAAACCGCTTCTGAAGGGTTTTATCAGTGGCGAGATATGTGCGCAAATGTGCCCGAAATACCTGTAGGTGGTTTATTTGCATGTGACGCAGGGCCAGCAGTGTCTGTGATGGATGTTATTGCTTATGATGCGCCATTTCCAGATAACAGCTATAAAGCAGGTGTAAGACGCTTTCCTGCCATGGTGCCTGTCGAGCCAACGATGGATGGTGTTGAGCACGGAAAACGCGCAAGAGAATTTTGGTCAAAAGAGTGGAACGGTCAAAGCTTTATGGCTATTGGCATGAAAGATCCTGCATTAGGAGAAGGCCCAATGGAGAAATTAAGAACCTTTATTAAAGACTGCCCTGAACCACTAAAAATTCAAGAGGCTGGACACTTTGTTCAAGAATACGGTGTTGAAATTGCAGAGAAAGCACTTATTCACTTTGGGATAGCTAATCAATAAAGCCACATCCCTAACAAATCCATTAGATTAAACATTCAATGGCTTGAAGATTTCGAAGAAATCCGTATGGCCTTTTTTGTTAATATTATATCCAAAATAAACTTTAGAAAAGTATTGTAGCTAGTAACTTTAATGGACAATTAATTTGGCTATTTCTTAATAGGAATTAATCAATATATTCTAAGGCGCTAAGTGCCCCTTTCCGAGATAGAATCATAATGATTTTTAATACCTAAAGTCATGTTAATCTAATGTCCGCTTTCTGTGTTTTTAATCAAATTAGAATTATTGACTTTACATATTTCTGTTGATATTTATCACAGTTTTATTATCTAACGCAGGACTGTTTTGTGTCAGATTACTCATCGCAAGATAAGTCAGGGCTAACGTCCGGTTTCGTATCATTGAAGAAAGCGTCCATGCTTTTAGAGGTATTAAATATCTGTTGCTTCAGAAAGCTCAAGCGCATCATCTACTTCAACGCCAAGGTAACGAACCGTACTTTCTAGTTTCGTATGCCCAAGTAATATTTGCACTGCTCTCAAATTTTTTGTTTTCTTATAGATTAAAGATGCTTTAGTTCGCCTCATGGTATGAGTGCCATATAATGTGACATCTAAACCTATACTTGAGATCCAGTTTTTAACGATCCTTGCATATTGACGAGTAGTTAAATGAAACCCTTTTTTGACTCTACTGCCAAACAAATAATCACCAGGTCTAAGTGATTTTTGTGCTATCCACGCTTTTAGTGAATCTCTAGTTTTAGGGGTTAATTCAAATTGAACTGAACTACCTGTCTTCTGCTGAATAAGCATGGCTCTAGACTGGACATTAGCTCCATGAGCAATATCCAAAACCTTCAATTTAATAAAATCACAGGCGCGTAATTTACAGTCTAACGCCAAATTAAACATCGTTAATTCTCGCAGATTATTTGCTAGCTCTAACCTTATTCTAATTGACCATATTTCTTCGAGTTTTAGGGGAAGTTTTTGACCAACTAGTTTACCTTTATTCCAGGAGGTATTTCTTGAAGTTGATTTACTGTCATACATGATAGTGCTCCTTTTTAAGAGACTATAAGTATGGCTTAAAACAATGAAATTTATTTAAAACAGAAATTATGTGTATGTAAGAGAATAATGCTTCATTTAGCCAATTATTGACCTTATCGGTTGTCTGATTAGAATGATTTACCTGAAACGGATAAATACATTTCAGCGTCATAAATAGAATAAAAGCTTTTAAGAATCTTTCGTTTTACAATATTTGCGCTTCTTCATGTTCGGGAGGGGATTGACTGTAGAATATACCTAACCATGTTTTGACAAGTAAGTAAGGTGGTTTTTGAATATATGGCATAGTTAGTGTGCCTTGCTAAATAAAATTTAAATGTAGTAGAGTTTTTAATTGCGCAGTTTTTAGATGAAAATTAATAATTATTTTATATGATAATCGTGCAAATCAGATATTGATTTTTATCTTGTAAATCTGAAAAAATTTAGCCAAATAATAAGGACGTTGATCAATGAAAAAAATATGTTTGATATTGTGTATTGCTACGGTTTTATTCCCAACAGCTATCAAAGCAAATGAATCAATTAAAATAGCAACCTTTAACATTCAAATATTTGGTGAAACAAAAGCAGCTAAGCCAAATGTTATGAATGAGTTAGCTTCAATAATTAGAAAGTACGATATTGTGGCAGTTCAAGAAATAAAAAACTCTAAAGGTAATGTCCCGCCTTTTTTTAAAGAAACAATCAACTCTGACGGTTCACGCTATGATTATGTTATTAGTGAGCGTGGAGGTAAACAACCCGACGATAAGAGAAGCCAAGAGCAATACGCTTACTTTTATAACACTGATAAAATCTCGCTAGTTCAAGATATGGGACTTTATGATGACTCTGGGACAGATGACTTTCAAAGAGAACCATACGTTGCAAGATTTCAAACTGTTATGGGCGATTTTAGTTTTGTATTAATTACTGTTCATACAAAGCCTGATGAGGCCGTAAATGAAATAAAAGCACTTCATCATGTATTTGTGTGGGCTAAATCAATTACACCCCAAGAAGATGATTATATTGCTCTTGGTGATTTTAATGCAGGGTGTGACTATGCTAATTCAACCGACTTCACTAATACAGCTATAGTAAACTACTATAAATGGATAGTGCCAGAAAATGCCGACACTAATTTTTCTGATAATACTGCTTGTGCTTATGACCGTATCATTATGACCAGAGGCACTGATATTGAATACTTGAATAAGTGGGGGATCGATAGTGTTTCAAGTAAAAAAGTATCTGACCACTTTCCTGTTTGGGCAGAGTTTTCAGCGAAAGACCAATAGGCAAGTATTAGCCAATAGCTGACATTAGCTTTTGTTAATCAATGTAAGTATTTAATACAGCATCAGTCAAGGTTCACCTTTGCTTGTTGAACTGATTCAGGATCATTACTGATATTCACGCAATTACATAGGCTTAACATAAGGCACCTATTGATGAAAAGTATAATAGTACCCAAGTTAAAGTGAAATTAATTGTTTTAGTTCCTAACACAGTGAATATATGGGATATTAATATAAAGTCATGGGAGTGAATTACTGAGAAATCTCAATAATAATAGTTAGATGATAAGGAATATCGATGTACCCAAAAGATAAATATGAGTGGAAAGTCATCCTCTGGGGATTAGGATGTATATTCTTTGGTGCCTTTTTGTCACTGATTGAATCAGATTGGCAATGGCTAGAAAGATCTGGTTCTCTTGTTGTCATTGTGGCTCTACGATTTTTCTGGCGTGATAGAGTCGATAGAGATGAAGCTTTCATTAAAGAGATGGCAGACTACGAGAAAGAATGTAGAGAAACTTTAGATCAGATAACGTCAAAAACCGATTTTTCAAAAACAAAGTTAATCCTATATTACAAAGTAGATGAAGATAAAGCTAAAGAGATAATAGAAATGCAGCGCACAAGGTATACAAATATTGAGGTAAACCTTGCTATATTTGGCACTTTTATTTGGGGCTATGGCAAACCTGTAGCATGTGCAATCTGGGAGATAGGCAGTTGTGCTTAACAAGGAAGTATTTTGAAAACGTATAAATATTTAGGGAAAGTAGCGTCAAAATGTTTTCTGAAAGAGCAAACAATTAGAATATCCCAACCAAAAGCATTTAATGACCCATTTGAACTCCAACTGGAATTTCATGTGACTGATATCAAGTTTAAACAAGGGGAAGTTTCTTGCAAGTTTGTTCCTCATGGACATGAATCTTTATTTGAAAAATATATTTTGACAAAGTCATCAAATGAAACTCAATTGGCAAAGCTAAATAATGATAAAATATTTTCACAAATAAATGAAAGTATAGGGTTTTTATGTCTCACCCAAGCAGATACATTAATCCCTAGTAACTTATTAATGTGGTCCCATTACGCTGAATCACATCAAGGGATAGTCATTGAATTTGAACCTCAGAGTGAGTACATTCTTAAATCAAGGCCAGTACATTATTACCCTCGAAGACCTATTATTGATTCTAAATTATTAAGTGAAAATGAATATGTAGCGATTGATGACCTATATTTTAAGTCTGATGTATGGGCTTATGAAAATGAGATAAGAATAGCTAAAAGCCTTTCTGAGTGTAAGAACTTAGGTGCAAAAGATGCAATGAATAACGATATTTATGTATCTGATATACCGTTAGGTAGTATTAAGTCTAAGGCGCTTCCGCCCCATTCCGGCATATAAAATCAACTTTATACTATATACTCCCTAGCAATCTACTCGGTCGCTAGGGAGTGGAAGTTATTTTAAATTAAAGGTTGGGAAGTCCAAAAAGTAGAATCCCCATATATCTGTATAATCAGGCTTTTACCCTTTTTAAATACTTAATGTAACTAAAAAGGTCACCAATTTTGGACTAAACAGTTATTGAACTATTTAATGTTGTTTAATAACTGTGGTGTACCGAATGCTGAAAGCTCACCACCAGCTTTGACAACAATTTTAGCCCAAAAGTCTTTAAGTGAATTAAGCACAGCTTGTGAAGAATAGGCTTTTCCTCCCATCACATAACCACCACCAATAATAAAAACCTCTACCGAAGACAGCGCATTTTCAGGAATTAACAGTGAGTACTTTGCAAATTCAGTATCTGCATCAATAACACGTACTCTACCATTAGAGTAAAAGCTTGATACATCCGAATTTTCTATCATGTCAGAAATAAGGATAAGGATTTTTCTTCCTTTATATTCATCTGAGAAGAGCGTTTTAGATACTGACATTAACGTGCCAGCTAACTCCGTCTTAGGATAAATCTGTTCGCTGTCGTGGAAAGACTCTTTCAGCTTTTCATGAACAAGACGAATAGCAATGTTCGCTTGCTTTTCCATACAAGAATGGAACTTGTTTAGCTTGATACGATTCATTGCGTTGCTCTGGTCTTCGGTTAAGCCTGTGTCAAAAGTGCCGTCGAAAGTAACGCCTGTATAGCGCCCTTGTGCATTTGCAGAGAAAGGAACGATACGTATGCGATCACCACTTTTTAATAACTGCTCAACTTGCATGTGTACTGATTTTTTAAGATTGGTATCAAGGTTAACGGTTTGATCAAGCATAACCACAACATCACGTTGATATGTGGATGGCTTTTGGTCTTTGATATCAGCATATTCATAGCACGAAATAATATCATCTCGTGCTGTTTGTGCTGCTGAATTCAAGCTTAATGCGGCAATCATTAATGTTGCTAGTGTCTTTTTCATTACAGCTTTCCTTCCTCTTTAAGTTTTTCAAGGATACGAACGCGTTGTTCTTCAGATGTTTCAACTTTCTTTTGCGCTTCAGCAATAAGTTGCCTTTCTACTTCTTCATCGCTTAATTCTTGACCCTTCACCTCTTGAAGTAATTGAAGCTCTATCTCTTCATCAGAAAATGGTGTTTCAGAATTTTGTAAAGGGCTAGATTTGATCTTAATATGCTCTCTGTCTCTGTCCTGCATTGTTTGTGTGCGACGATTGCGACTGGCCATCGACTGTTCAGTTTCTTCTTCGACATAATCCAAAAAGGTGCGTGATGAAGCAGAGTTAATAAGCATATCAACACTGCTATTCATTGTTTCACCACTTAGCGCTCTAGCCATTCTTGACTGAAGGTTGCTAAGTGTTTTCTGTGCTCGCTGAGCAATATTCTTTGCTGCGTTGTCCATCGCATTTTCATATTGTGCTTTGGTTTTATACTTATGTGTACTTACCCAAGCCGTTTTAGAGTGCTTACCAACGAAACCGAATTTATACGACACCCATGTAGCAAAAGCTTGTAGCACTAGAAATAGAATGGCGAGCATACCAAACGTTGCCCAGCTTCCTTCTTTCGTTGCTCGACAGATTTCAGATTCACCTTTTTCTCTAGCGTCTCTAGAAATTTTTTGTGCTTCAGCTGGAGGTAAGGGGGTTGTGCTGTACAGATCATCAAGATTTACTGAAGCACTACCTCCCATCTCATCGCCTGCAATACACATCGTGTCTTGCGTCTGGGCTATTTCTAATGTTTTTACACGCACATATGTAATGATCATACCAATAATAACGATAGCAATAACTGCTGAGGCACTGAATGTGTGTTTCTTCTTAGGTGAGTTTATATCTAGCCTATCTAAACGACGTTTGTAGGTTGGCTTATTCTCATCAGAAAAATTCTCGATCTCGAAATCTTCTTCAATAGCATCGAGGGTCTTAGGTCGAGTTTCTGGGTCATCGACTTTCCAGTTATTACGTATCCTACCTAATATGTCATTTTGGTAAATTTCGTGTCCCATTAAATGTGTTAAGAACGCAAGGATGACAGCAAAAGCAATTGCAACAATCCACGTCATAATGACGCGAGTGTTCTCAGATGCACTAAGGTCAATAAATCCACTCATGGTGTAACTGAAACCCCACGCTTCAAGTAAAAGCACACCAAAAAGGCCTATTAGCATAAAAGCGCCAAGGGGCTTTCTGCCTGACTCACCCACGATAGAAAGGTATCTTTTACACGCTTCGTAGTATTCACCGTCTTTATGGATTTTACAGTATAGCTCACCATAATTCTGACAGACTACATTTTCAGAGTGAAACCATCTGCCATTTACATCTGGGTTTTTAGCTAGCGAACGCACTTTACTCGTAAGAAAATTGTTGTATTTAAAGTTTTTCCACCATAGACGCAGCGCATCCCAGTTGGTGTAAGAAAAGTAGAACAATATTGCTAACGTAATAGCAATAACTACCAATATATCTCTGTAGGTTTTAAGTAATACAATTAAATCCATAGTTTTATCCTTTAACTAACGTCATGTTAAACGCTTTAGCCATAAGTTCATTTTGCTCTTGATAGATAATCGCGCTGGCTTTAGTCAATTGTTCGCCATTTGTAGAGAATACGACATCTGAGCATTTCATTAAATCGTTATCGTTTTTTCCATACATTCGAAGAAGCACAGTACCATCGCCTTTGTAAGTTTCCACACTCACTGTATAAGAGTAGTCTGACGAGATCGCATTGCCCTTGTAATTATTGTAAAAGCTAATTTTTGGCATATGCGTTGGGTTAAGACTTTCTTTCTCAATACCAACCGGCCCCAGTGTCACACCCGTCTTACCAGCCATCCCGAACCAAGCAGTACCATAGAGGTTAGGAATGCTTTCTGACACCTTAGCACTGTGCACCGGACGGCCGTTAAATGTTTTTAACTTAGACTGTACAACAGGGCCTGCATAGGCACAACTACCAACCAGTGATATATCACTACTTGCATGCGCCTGTGAAAAGAAAGACCAACTTGAGTCATTTTGCTTTTCACCTAATGCTGCTATGACATAATGCTTATCAAATGAACTAAGTGGAACTCCTCCCAGATCAAGGCTTGATTTTCTAGATACGCGAGAATTCTTAACCTGCGGGATCATTTCCACTTTAGCTTCTTTTTCAGAATATTTGTCTTTTTTAACTTGGGGCAAGGTATTGGTTACATTCTCAATACGCTTTTTCTTAGCCGCAGCTACCTGAACAACATTTTTAATTGGGGCGCTATGAAGCTTCTGTTTTCCTCTACCTTTATCTTGTTTAGCCATTACGTCAATCAGCTCAAAGCGACGGTTTTTCGCTTTGCCTACTTCAGTATTATTTCTTGCGATAGGTTGAGATTCACCAACACCCTCATAATAAATAGCATTACGATCAGCTCCTGCCTCCACGAGTAGTTGAGCAATGTATTTTGCGCGGCGCTCAGAAAGTGTTTGGTTATATTTAGATGAGCCTGAACTATCTGTATGACCAACGACATATATTTTTGAGCCTTTTGCCATCGTTTCTACATAACCTTTTAAGAAACCACGGAGGTTTTTAAGTTTAGCTGCATCATCCAGCGATGCTTGGTTGGAAGCAAATAAAGGCTGTTCACTATTGAGAGATATTTGCGAAGCAATAACGTTTTCATAAGCATCTTTTGAGAAACTCGCGCCAGCTTCTGCAGTTGACGTAATCCTTTCAAATTCAGGCTTAAAAGCATTTTTTTCTGCAAGTTTTGCAAGCTCTTCTTCCCGTTGATCAAGGTAATTCCCAACTGCACACCCAATTGCACCACCAATAAGACCACCGAGAATGGCTTTTCGGGGGTCACCTGAGTCAATAAGTACTGCTACAGAACCTATAGTAGCGCCACCTAAACAACCTAATGTGGTATTTGATAATGAGCCAGTGCTTGAACATCCCGTGAGTATGAGAGGTGTTGCTAACGCTACAGCAACAGATCGATTAATGTACTTTTTATTCATCCTTCATCCTTTTTAATGTAAAGCGATTATATCAAGTTATTATCTATTTTTTTACATAACGTAAGTACCTGATATAGTTGTGCACTTTCCATATTTCCGTTTGCTATTTAGCATTTTGGTAAATAGTAATATACATCAAAAATAAAGGAAATACCTTGGTATATATATATTCGCTTTATTGGATGCAAATACTCGCGGCTTCGTTAATCCGCTCAGCTGAGATGTCTTAGGCAACCGCTTTGTCGATGAACTGTCGTTCGTTAAACAAGTCTAACGTCCGGTTTCGTATCAAAGTGATCATTAGCGAGGATGGTTTTGGTTTATGAAAAGAGACCGCTTTGTGGCATTAGTTACGTTAAGAGTAGAAATACCAACGGCAGCAATGAGCTTAAATCAGCCACTCAAACATATTGTGATTTTTAGTTAAGCCTGTCCCTGATATGCTTATTATTTTACAAAAGCCAATGTCAGCTTACGGCTAACTCTTGACCTAAATAATGGCCGATAGCTAACGTCAAAAATGCGCACTAAGTAAGCTTAGTTTATTAGTGACAAACCTAATTTTATTCAGTGGTCACAGTCAATGTTATTAGGTGTCATAGTAGGATGAAAATGACTGGCTGTTGTGATGTAATTGGATGGCACAACGAATGTAATTGTCCATCAAATAACTCCCAGTTATTTATTTGTGATATAAAGAAGAATAAAAAGTAGCCTATGTTAACTAAATGGTTAAGAAAATGGTTCTAAATTTATTTTATATTTTTCAGTACTTTAATTGTCTCTGTTTAAGTTCGAAATTTTAGCTAGAACTGACCTCTTTAAAAGCGTTCTCTAGCTTGAATTTGTCTTTATTTGTAATCATAAAAAACAAATTTAGTTTTCAATAATATAAACAAAAAAATGAGAACTACCATGAAACAAACATTTGTCATTACCACTCTCCTTATTTTGTGCTGTGCATGTTCATCAAATACTACTGTTCTACCTGTTGATATAACAACTAAGCCCTATCTTTTTAGTTGTGAGGATAAGGGCTTAATAAAAGCGCTATATTCGAAGGGCGGTATTGAAGCAACGTTAGACATTAGCTTCCCAAAGCTTGGGATTAATAAAAAAACATTACATTTTCACCAAGCTATATCAGCCTCTGGCGCTCGTTATATTAATAAATCAAATAGCAACATCACGTATGAATGGCATACAAAGGCTGATTACGGGCACATCAGCATGCTTTCAGGCGCTAACAAGAATTTCAGTATTTCATGTCAATTACAATAGATTAATCTGGGAAGAAATATTAGTATTAATGCCCCTATTATAAATCTTAGCGTAAAATTCATATAACTCTCAATTATTAATCCACCAATAATCAATACTATAGAAAAACATTGAAAATTTTTCATTTTTTCTTCACTAAAAAACTAAAGAAGTCAAAACACCTGCCGATACCTACCTCTTACAAGTAAACGAGTAAGCGCTTTCACAATTTAACACCAAAAAACTTGCAAAAAGCGTACAAAAAAACCATTATTTGAATAACAGCATCTAAATCATCACATTCCAATGATATAACCATTGTTAATAATAGGTCAGACTGAGTCATTTCTTTTATTAGCGACAATGAATACTTTGTAGTCTAGAAATGTACCTTTAATTATTCCCTAGTTGAGTTGAGTTGAATATATATATATGCCAAACCAAATTGCCGAGCTTTTCCAATATCACGATTACAGTCTATTTGTAATGACGTCGTTTAATCCTTGGCTTGTTATTTTATCTATATCAATTGCTATTATTGCTTCTTTTATGGGGTTTCAAGTAGCAGCACAAGCTGCGAATGCTAATTCACGTCGAAAACATTTTTCATTATTCGTTGGTAGCTTTGCCTTAGGTGCGGGTATTTGGTCAATGCACTTTATTGGTATGCTAGCAGTAGAGCTCTGTACCGCTGTTTCCTATCAATTTAACATTACTGCCTTATCCCTCATTCCAGCTATTGCAGCATCATGGATAGCATTAAACATTATTATTCGTGATGAAGTGAAATTTCAGCAGTTAGCTTTAGGTGGAGTATTAGTAGGAACGGGTATTGGAACCATGCATTATGTTGGTATGGCAGCGATGGAAATGGCTCCATTATTACGTTACAACTTCACCATATTTGCTATCTCAATTTTAGTTGCAGTGGCGCTAGCAACTCTAGCTCTATGGATTAGATTTGGCTTAAAAAGCACTAAAATTCACTGGTTGAATAATTACGTAAAAACTATCATTTCAAGTTTCGTTATGGGCGCTGCAATTTCGAGTATGCATTATACTGGCATGGCTGCGGCTCGCTTTGTATTACCGCCTGGCTTTGAGCTTTCTAAGCAAACTAACGAAGTGTCTATTTATCTTGCGATGATCATCACCGCGATTACTTTAACTATCATTTTTTCGGTTCTCGCTGCCAATTTGATCATGCGATACAAAGACCAAACACTAATTGCTGCTAACAATGAACGTCGCCTTATTGCCACAATGAATACCGCCATTGACAGTATTATTAGTATTGACTGTAAAGGTGTAATTGTTAGTGTTAACAACGCAGCACCTTTATTACTAGGCTGGACGGCAAAAGAAATGTTGGGTCAAAATGCCAAAATGTTAGTACCCGCGCCTTATAACGAAAGTCATGAAAAATTTATTGATCACTATTTAAGAACGCCTAAAGGACAGTCCGTTGGCTCTACTCGAGAAGTGGATATATCAACAAAAAGTGGACAGCTTATACCTATTCGCCTTGGTGTAGGTTATGTAAAGATTAACGAACAGCTTATGTATGTTGCCTTTATTTCCGACTTGCGTGAACGTAAATCGATGGAAAATAAGTTACGCCAAGAAGAAGCTAAATTACGCTCTTTAGTGTCGAACATTCCAGGTGTCGTATATCGCAATAAAGATGAAATAAACTGGCCAAGTATTTTTATTAGTGACGAAGTAGAAAACTTATTCGGATATCCAGCAGAAGATTTCTTGCTACCTGATCCTAAATGTCGTGTCGGTGACTTTATTCACCCTGATGATATGAAAATCCTTGATGAGACTAATTTATATCACCCTGACGGATTCCAAGTTGAAATAAGGATTATTGACCGATATAAAAAAGAAAAATGGGTATTATCTTATGGTCGAACGATAAAAGACGAAGTAACAAGCGATGTTTATTTTGACGGCTTCATCATGGATATTACTGAGCGTAAAATCATGGAATCAGCCATTATTGCATCAAAAGAGAAAGCAGAACAAGCGGCGGCTACTCGTTCTGCTTTCCTAGCTAACATGAGTCACGAAATTCGTACTCCAATGAACGCAATTATTGGTTTTAGTGATATTTTACTAGATGAAGAGCTTGAACAAAGTCATCGTAAGCATCTAAATACCATTAATCAATCAGCTAAATCGCTATTACATATTCTCAATGATGTACTTGATAGTGCTAAATTAGATAAAGGTAAATTCCAATTAGAATACCGAGACTTCTCATTAGTTGAGGAAGTAGATTCTGTTGTTTCAACCTTATGGTTACAAGCACAAAGCAAAGACTTAGCGATTAACCTAAATATCGACAAAACAGCGCAACGTTTCTACAATGGTGTGCCAGATAGAATAAGACAAGTGCTCACTAATATTATTGGTAACTCAATTAAGTTTACTGAACAAGGCAGCATATACATTGATATACACAATACCCAGTCCGATGTATTGCACTTTTCAATCACGGATACAGGTATTGGCATGACACCACCGCAATTAGCAACAATCTTTGATGCTTTTGCTCAAGCAGATGAGTCAATGAGTCGTCGCTTTGGTGGAACAGGTTTAGGAACTACCATCAGTAAGCAACTTGTTGAATTAATGGGCGGTACAATTTCAGCACAAAGTGAAGAAGGTCAAGGGTCAACCTTTGAGTTTAGTATTCCAATTAAAGTGGTTAAAGCTTCCGCTAAAAAACAAGTGCCTCAAGCACACACTGAATTGTCACCACTAAGCATATTAGTAGTGGATGACATTGAGCAAAATATTGAATTATTAAGCTTAGTGCTAAAACGTCACCGTCATAGCGTATCCGTTGCTCGTAATGGCGAACAAGCATTATTGAAAATGGAAAGCGACTGTTTTGATGTAGTTCTAATGGATATACAAATGCCAGTAATGGACGGACTGACAGCATCGATAAAACGACGAGAGTTTGAGCAAGAAAATGATTTACCAAAACTACCAATCATTGCTTTAACAGCTAGTGTATTACCGCAAGATAAAAGATCTGCTGTTGAGGCAGGAATGAACGGTTTTGCTAACAAGCCAATCGATGTAAATCAGCTTATTGGTGAAATAGCACGAACACTCGACTCAGAAAATATAATGCCGGCACCAGCGCCAGCTATTCCTACCGAACAATTAAGAATTGATTTGGATACAGGTATTGCTTTATGGGGTAATAAAACAACTCTGTTTAATGAAGTTATACGTTTTCTTAAACAGTCTAAAGAAGATATTGCTACATTAGTCCCACTGCGTAAAAATAACGACTGGTCTGCATTAAAAACCATAGCTCACAAATATAAAGGAGTCAGTGGTAATTTAGCCCTTAATCGCTTAATGATAATGTTTGGTGAGTTAGAACACGCAAGCCTAAATGAATTAACTGAGGAAGCGGCTACAGCAACAGATGCTATTCAGCTTGAAATTAATTCATTAATTGACTGTTCTAATAAAATGGGGACAGCAAATAATGCAATAACCGATTCAGGTGGTGAAGAAGTTTCCCTGCAAGAACTTTACACAATGCTATTGCAACTTGAGCAACATGTACAACACAATGAGTTTGACGAGAGCTTACTAGAAGCATTAGAGAGCATGTCTTCAACATATTCAAAAGAAATTAAAGACATAATTTCGGCCTGCAATGACTTTGATTTTGAAGTCGCGGCTAATAGAATCAGCGTATTAAACGATACCTTGAAGTCAGCCATTTAAATTACTTTATTGAGAAAAACATGGAATTAGATAAACAGAATGTTTTAGTGGTAGACGACGAACCCACTAATTTAAAAGTATTAAATAACATTCTTAATGATACCTATAAGCTTACCTTCGCCAAAAGTGGTGAGGATGCTTTACGTTTGATCAAAAAAGACAGACCAGATTTAATTTTACTCGACGTTATGATGCCAGGAATGACAGGCTACGAAGTATGTGAAACCCTTAAGAATGATCCATTATATAAATCGATTCCTATTATTTTTGTGACTGCCTTAAACGAAAGAGAAGACGAAGCAAAAGGCCTAAATCTAGGCGCAGTAGACTATATTGCCAAACCAGTTAGCCCGCCGGTAGTAAAAGCACGTGTAAAAACACACTTATCACTAGTTGATGCAGAAGAGCTAAAACGCACCAGACTACAAGTAATACAGCGTTTAGGTCGTGCATCAGAATACAAAGATAACGAAACTGGCATGCATGTAATGCGCATGAGCCATTATTCAAGAATAATAGCCCTCGCTTACGGTTATACAGAAAAAGAAGCTGACAACTTATTCCATGCAGCACCAATGCACGATATTGGTAAAATTGGTATTCCAGATAGCATCATGCTCAAACCAGGTAAGCTTACCGAGGAAGAGTTTGAGATAATGAAAAAGCATCCTGAAATTGGCGCTGAAATTTTAGGTGAATCGGATTCAGATCTAATTGAACTCGCTAAAATAGTGTCAATGACTCATCACGAGAAGTGGGATGGTACTGGTTATCCCAAAAAATTAAAAGGCACAGATATCCCACGATCTGGCCGTATTATTGCGTTAGCCGATGTATTTGACGCGTTAACTAGCGTTCGTCCGTACAAAGATGCTTGGTCAGTGGAAAAAGCTGTAGAATTTATTCAAGAGCAAAAGGGCAAACATTTTGACCCTGAAATGGTCGATTTATTTATACAACAATTAGATAAAGTTATTGAAATAAAGCAGCGTTGGAAAGATTAAATGTTAGAAAACTAGCGCTAACGCCTTCGCTTTTAAAGCAGATTGTTTGTCTCCCATAACATGCGCGCAATTAATACAACCCTCTTTGAGTAACAACAGTAACTCTACCAGCGAAGTGAGCTGATTCTTATCGGATATTAATGGTTCAAGTTGCTGTTCGAAAAAATGCTTGATATGCGTTTTATGCTGCAAACATAATTTTTTGATTTCATTATGATGATCGCTATATTCTGCTGCAGAATTTACAAAAAAACAGCCACTGAACGACCCTAGCTCCACTGATTTATCATTAATCCACTCATCTAACGCATCAAATACTTGTTCAATAAAAACCGTAGTTGAGCTGTTATCGTTACACTTTTGAATGAACCATGTCATAAAGCTTTGATCTCGTTCAATAACACAAGCCTGAATTAACGCTTCTTTACTGGCAAAATGATTATATAAGGTTTTTTTAGCAATACCTGATTCTACCAAAATTTCATTAATTCCTACCGCATGAATACCTTTTTCATAAAATAACTTTAACGCAGTATTTACTAGTTGTTGACGCTTATCTATTTGTTTCATTTTAGGATCTTACGGTGCATGGAGTATTTAACTAAGCCATGATGTGTATTAATTATTTAATTGAGGATTAATTAACGAACTTAGTGATAAATAAAATATTGCACAAGTATACAGACTTGTCTACTATAGCTCAACCAGGTAGACAAGTCTGTATACTTTAAAGCATTGTTTATTGGGTTATCAAATTAAATCAATCGTTGGAGTTAGTATGGAAAATACACGCCCACCTTTACCACCATTTACAGCGAAAAGTGCCGTAGAAAAAGTAAGAGCCGCAGAAAATGGTTGGAACAATAAAGACCCACAAAAAGTGTCATTGGCTTATACCAAAGATAGTCAATGGAGAAATCGTTCAAGCTTTGTGAATGGCCGAGATGAAATTGTCGAGTTTTTAACAGAAAAATGGCAAAAAGAAATAGACTATAAATTAATTAAAGAGCTTTGGGCTTTTACCGAAAACCGCATTGCTGTTCGTTACGCTTATGAGTATAAAAATTCTGAAGGCCAATGGTTTCGAGCATATGGCAATGAAAACTGGGAGTTTGATGAATTTGGCTTAATGAAAAATCGTTATGCTTGTATTAACGATTTAGCTATTGAAGCAAAAGATCGTTTATTTACCTGGCAAGGTAACATTCGTCCCGATGATTTCCCCAGTTTGACTGAGCTAGGACTATAGCTAATTATCTTAAAGAGTAATCAATAACTATATTCGTATTGATTACTCAATTATCTAATACTGATTGTTTAACCTGCACCATAAATTTTCTTAAAATTTGCTAAATTCCAACCAATCATGACTTCATTGCCAATTTTTAGTGCTGGAACAGAGCGAGCACCAATAGCATCAAGCTCTTTTCTACCGCGCTGCATTTTCGCATTGGTTAATCTGTATTTAATGTCATTATCATCTAAATATTTTTGAGCTTCACGACAATAGGGGCATTTATCTGAAATATATAAAACAACGCGTTTCATCACTAACCTTTACAGAGCTATTAAAGAGTCGCTATTTTACTGAAGTCTCACAAAAAAACAAAGATGAATTAACTGAGCTATCAATTACTGCCTCGATGAAAAGTACTCCTCTGTTTTATCTTAGCAAAATTAGTCGTCACCTTTTACCGGAAAGCTTTCAAATTTATGTTTGACTTTCTCAGGTGCATTACTATCAATATAAAGTGTCGAGACAATTTTTTTATCCTGAGCTGTCCAATGCATATGACCATGATTGTTCAATGTTACCGATACTGTATTTATCCCTTCTTTAAAGTGTTCAGCAGGTAAATGCACATCTAATCCATATACACGCTGAATTTTAATACCGTTTATATATAAATGCGCATGTCCTTCAACAAAACCTGTTTCTTTATCGATAGATACAGACATAAGATCTGCCATACTAGAAACGCCATTTGGTGGGGGCGTTAAATGATAGTTTTGTATTTTAAGGTGTAAGTTATAACCCGACATTGTGTCTTTATTTAAGACTAAACTTAAAGCCGGTTCTTTTACATTCGTTGGTACAGCAATAGGTAAATGGGAATGATCCATTTGCATCGGTTTAGTTTGTTCATTGCTTACCGACTGTGCTTTGGTTTCACCTATGCTAACAGCCAATACCATTACTAAAATAACAAAATAACTTTTCTTCATAACGTGGATAATTTCACCTAAAATTTAAACATACTATATCAATACAACTACAAAACAAGATTAACGCAGAGGCATTACCCCTGCGTTAATTTTTAACCTCAGGAAGGAATTATCCGTTTGGAGGACCGCCACCTGGAGGGCCACCACCTGCAGCAGAAGTACCACACTGGCTTATAGAATTTGTTGCAAGTTCACCTTTAAAGTCTGGTCCAATCGTATAAGGATAAGCTGGCATTAATGTGCCATCTGCATCTTGTGTTAACGTAATATGGTAGTGGTAACCTTTACCATCGTTAGTATCATGGCCATTATGTTTATCTAACTGAGCACCTGTTACTGTTTCGTTAGCAAAGTAGTAATCTTCGTAAAAATAACCATCATCTGCCGCTAAAACGTTACCAGATAAAGTATTAACATCTTCACCAATAGCTGGACCATTTGCTACAGTTTCAACACCTTGAGAAATATCAGCCGGGTCAACTAAAATACAGCTTCTTTCGCCTTCAGTACTACAACCACCTTCACTTGCATCTAAACCGTAGTCACGAATTTTCCAGCCACTTATCGCTAAAGTATTCTCACTTTCATATGGTCCATAAAGTGGGTAACCGTCGGCAGCAAAACCGTAAATAGGAGAATGAGCATCGCTGCTATCACCTACTAAGGTAGCTAAACAGCTAGTATAAAAATGATGATGATAATCACCTTGTGCCGCATGACCACCACAAATATCAACATCGTACTGTTCAGCAACAGGTGCTAGGCTATACCAAACGTTATTGCCTTCGCTCATGCCATCGCCCCAGTTATAAATACTGGTACCATTAACCATCAAGCCAATTTTACCTAAACCGGTTTCACACGCTTCTTCAGTTTCGTCTATTACTGTTGGCTCTGCAGGAAAGTAAGCTTGAGTTGTTTGTTCAGTAGGACAACCTGGACCTGGAGGCCAGTAACCATCACCGCCTGTATCTAAACAGTTTTCAGTGCTACTGTTGTAACCAATGTCTTCACCAAAGGTAACCACTTGCCCAGCTACGGCTGAAGTGCTGCCAGAGCTAAAATCTGTAGCTGCTTTCGGACGTTGATTAAGTTGTTCAACAATAGATTCGGTAATAGTTACGTCGTATTTAGGAATACCTGTTGTTTCAACATACGCATATTCAACATCAAGGCTATCTTCAACTACAGTAACCATTTCAGCAACTTGTACGTTTACTAAGACGCTACCTGAGGTTGAAGCGATTTTTTCAGAGCTGGTTTCATTGTTAATTATCCAACTTGATAAACTTGATACAGTAGTTGTGGTTTGCGGAGTAACAATAATATCAACACTATCAGATACAACCGCATTAGTGCCGTCATCTACTGTTAATTCAAATGTAAGTACTTCTTGGCTTTCAAGCTCAGGAGCTGTAAAAGTAATGGTAGTACTATCAACTTGATTTATCGTAACAGTGGTGCCAGACGTTTGACTCCAGGTTGTAACGACTTCGTCATCATCTGAGATAGACGCAGTAATAGTCACTTCTTGGGCTGATACAACTGTTTGCTCGGCTCCAGCATCTACTACAGGTATTTCATTAATAACTTCCACTGGTACTGTTGAATCAACTGAATCACTTGAATCACTACCACCACAGGCTGTTAATCCCAAAACAGAAATTAATGCCAACATCAACATTGATTTTTTCATACAAATTTTATCTATAAAGGTAACTTATAGAAAGTGTATCTATAAAATGTGCAAACAATGTGGAAATAAGAAAATAAATTATGATCGGTCATTAAATTTAACTATTTAGAACAAATAACTTATTCTCAGTATGCTGGGTGTAGCGCCAAAGTAGTCAGCAAAGTAATCGATATAGGCTAACAGTAATTAGTGCCATCTTTAACATTGGACTTAGGGGAACTTCTATCACTTACCTAATTCTCTATAAGATAATAGGCTTTACGAGTGTAATATCTTAGCGTGCTAACTAAGAGGTAGGGTTATTTTCAGATGAAAGAGCCCGAGCTTTACTTTTAGCTCTTTTTTTTCTTTGCTCTTTTTTACTCGCTAGCACTACAGTATTTATAAATTCGGCTGATTTTTGGCTTGGATTATAAGCAATTTCAATAGTATTACCGTTATATTCAATAATATCACCGTGGCGAATTTTTTTACGTTTTTGAACGACAACTTTTTTATTTACTGAAACATTGCCTTCACTGATCATGGTTTTAGCTTCGCCGCTACTGCCAACCATATTGGCTATTTTAAGTAATTGAAAAAGTTCTATCGGTTCAACACAAATGTCGAAAGTTGAGTGTTCAGACATGAAATACGCCTAATGATTTTAAATAATAAGATTGCTGATATTCTAACATGTATTAAATAAAACTCATATTAAGGAAACTTTATTATGTTGAGCTAAAATATACGGTAAACACATTATGTAAGAATACGGAAAAACAATAATTTTGCCATTTAAAAATAAATATTATCGGCAGTTTTTAACTTATTGCTGTCATTAAAGTTTACTTAAACTTAAGATTAAAACCTCAGTTATATTAAGCGTTTTGTACACGTATAATTTGATTTTCAACATCAATTAAGTGACCGGTTTTGAGCCACACTTTTGCGCCTTCCTTTCCCGCTTTAGCATTAATTTCACTATTTACAGGAACACGTAACCAGCTATGCTTTGTTAAAGTGTCTGTTTGCTCATCTAATGATCCTGACAATACAAGTAATTCAGCGCCTTTTGCTACATCAAGTGTTATTTCAGCACCCGGTTCAAAATGTAATAAACTCACTTCTTCAATAGGGTCTTTATACAAAGGGGTAATATGTATCCCCTTAAAACCTTCAAGTGAAACACTGCCCATAAAATTTGTTTGTAAGCGTACATGCGTTCTATCATCAGGCTGAAACTGCCATAACTTTACTAACATAACGCAACCCATTTCCGAACTTGGTTGATGTTTTGATTGCGGTGGGTTTCTTATATAAGAGCCAGCAGGAAAACTACCGTGTTCATCTTGAAATACACCATCAAGCACAATAAATTCTTCACCACCCGTGTGAACATGAGGTGAAAATTCACTACCGGGCGCATACCTTACTATAGTTGTCGCGCGAGCAACTTCAGCGCCTACTCTATCAAGTGGCCTTCTATGTACACCCGGCATAGGTGATTCAATCCATTCCAGAGAGTCGCTATGCACAACAACACGTTGACTAAAATCTGCAGCAATTTTCATTTTTGATTCCTCAATTTAATTAACCTAACCTAAGCTCAGCTCAACTTAGTTAATAAAAACAAAAGGTCGATAAACATCGACCTTTTCTGTGTATTTCACTATTGACGATTAAGTCATATGGAAGAAACAAAGTTTATTTCCATCTAAGTCATAAACATATGAACCATAGAAGAAATCAAAACGCTGTCCAGGTTCACCAGCATCAGTAGCGCCTAATTCAATTGCTTTATTATAAAGCGCTTTTGCACCCTCAATAGAGCCACCAGGAATAGCAACTTGCTGTCCATTACCACAACTTTGTTCATTGTTATCATGAGGAATACATACAGCTAACATTGCCCCGCCAGCGTCTGTTCCATAAAATTTAATTCTATCCATTTCCATAACTCTTTTACCGCCAACTAGCTCAAGTAAAGCATCGTAAAAAGAAACAGCTTTGTCTAGGTCTTTTGAACCAATAGTAGTATATCCAATCATTGTTAGTACCTTCATTTTATAAGTTAAGTGATTAAATATATTTGTAGGTTTTTAATTGAATAACCTTATAAATACATTTTATTTCGAACGAGTGGATATTATCTACCTACCAGTAGGTAGTCAACGATTTATTTTAATTAGTTTTTAAAAAACACTTAAAAATCCCAGTAAGACAAAACATAACAACATGATTTAAAGGTTAATTTTATTATTTTATAAAAATTAAATAATTATTTAATTTTTCAAGCAGAGGTTAAGATAGGCTAATAATTAGCAATAAAAATTGACATTCTCTTAAACTAAGCTCACGATGCAACCAAACTACCACCCAGTAGATAGGTGGTTTTTTTAGATGAATTAAAGAGAATGTTATGAAATATAATAAAGATATTATTAGTACGCGTTTTACAATACATACCGCTTTTACGATGGTCAGCACGAAATAAAAATACGACACCAAGACAAAGTATAGAAACAAAAAACTTATGCTTTTTTTAATGTTTGCTATCCATAGTGCCACCAAGCCTGACTAGCTTGATTACGTTAATAAAATTAATGTAATCAACTGCAATTTCTTCAACGTAAAATGCCTTGTAATGGACTATCTACTGTTAGATAATTGCCCGTCCAGTCATAGGAAGATGATCATGAGTAAAAAAGAAGAACTCTTAAAAGTCGCTGAAAATAAAGTACGTCAAGGCGGTTACAACAATTTTAGCTTTAGAGAAATTGCCAATGAAGTAGGCATTAAGAGTGCCAGTGTGCATTATCACTTTCCTACAAAAGCTGACTTAGGCGCTGAGCTAGCACATCAATATACAAACGCTTTTTTAGCGGCATTAGGTGATGTTGACGACATTAAAGCAAGAGGCGAAAACCCAATTGATGTTTACACACAAATTTTCAAAGGTGCTTTATTAACTGATGACAAAATGTGTTTATGTGGATTATTAGGAGCTCAAAACGAAAGCTTGCCAGAAAAAGTGCAAGTTGAAGTAAAACGCTTCTTTGATAAAAACTTAACCTGGCTTAATGCTGCACATACCGCTAATGGCGAAGCTAACCCCGCTCATGCTGCAATAACCACAGTAAGTTTACTTGAGGGTGCAATGATGATCAGCAAAGCCCTAAACGACCATAGCTACTTTACACTTGCGACTCAATAATTGGCATACTGAATCACACAAAACCCCACGGATCCAACGTTTATTGACCCCCTTCATCGTCATCCTGAACTTGATTCAGGATCTTAATCGTTATGCTGTTACCGTTGGGGGTTCCGTATTAAGTGACTTGCTATATTCCAACACGTTATACTTAAACGTATTAATATACTCATTAAATAGATTCAAAATCCTCAAAGAAGGTATTGGTAAACCAGGACCTCTATGACATGATTCTAATGACTCAGCTCCGATGTTATTACTGCACATAACGCTAATACTAAAAATTTGTTTACCTACCCTTTGCTGCATACCAAGAGATTAAATGATGACGTTAGATTCAACAAATAAAGAATATAACCTGTTAGCACAATGTATAACATCGCTTAATAGTGTTAATTTTTCACAACAACTAGTTGAATTTATTGATTCTTTTATCGACTATGATTGTCTGCTTATTCTTGGTTATCGACAGGGAAAACACCCCATCTACTTGTATGACTCTATTGATTCTAAACGAGAGTTACTTTTTCAGCGTTATTTAATAAATTCATTTGTTTACGACCCGTTTTATATTGCCTTAACCCAAAATAATATTGAAGGCGTATATAGCTTACAAGACGTTATCTCAGATATTGGGGAATATAAAAACTATCAACAAGAGTTTTACTACGAAACCAATTGGCAAGATGAATTAGGCTTAACGGTGCGTATTGATGAAGCACGATGGGTTGTTATTTACTTTGGCTACACGCAGACAGAAAAAAAATTTACCGAACAGCAAAAGCAACAATTAAAAAATCGTTACCCGCTAATACAAGCGTTATGTCATCAGCATTGGTCACATGACACCTTTGTTTTAGGCAGCTCTAAACACAGTAATATCAGCCAAGCGATCAAGGAAGGAGTCGCGACTTTTGGTAAAGATCTACTAACGTTAAGAGAGCAAGAAATAACAGCGCTATTAGTACAAGGGTATGACTCTAAAGATGTTTCCGCGCATTTGTCGATAACCATTGGTACCGTGAAAAACCATCGTAAACGCATATATTCACAGCTCAACGTTGCTTCGTTAAGTGAATTATTTCAGTTGTTTTTAAATCATATCGCTCGCAATTAATTCTCTTCTCTATCCCTTTAGGGACATTGTTGAGGTGTATTAACTTCTTTAACCTAGCTTTACTCATTACTTAAATAAAACAGTTAAAGCTAGAGTAAAAATATGACCACTCAACTATTGAACGATATATCCCAACGCGGTTTAATTTCTCAGATCAGCCAGCAAGAAGAGCTTGGTAACCTATTACAAACACCGCAAGTGGTTTATTGTGGCTTTGATCCAACAGCAGGAAGTTTGCATATTGGACACTTAGTGCCGTTGCTGATGCTAAAACGATTTCAAGATGCTGGCCATCAATGTATTGCCTTAATTGGTGGCGCAACAGGCTTAATAGGCGATCCAAGCTTTAAAGCCACAGAAAGGTCATTAAACACCAAGCAAACGGTTCAACAATGGGTTGATGCATTGTCTGCACAAATACAAGGAGTAATGACGGCACATTTAGCACAACCGCTAACCATTCAAAACAATGCCGACTGGATTGGCTCAGTGAACATACTCGATTTCTTTCGCGATGTAGGTAAGCATTTCTCCGTTAACGCCATGATAAATAAAGAGTCGGTCAAACAACGATTACTGCGTCCAGAGCAAGGACTTTCGTTTACGGAATTTAGCTACTCATTACTACAGTCTTTTGATTTTGCGGAGCTAAATAAACGTTTTGGCTGCTCTTTACAAATAGGCGGTAACGACCAATGGGGCAATATTGTGAGTGGTATTGATTTAACTCGTCGCCTTAATAAAGCTAAAGTGTACGGATTAACGCTGCCACTCATTACTAAATCAGATGGCACCAAGTTTGGTAAAACCGAAGGTGGCGCAATCTGGCTTGATCCAAGCAAAACTTCACCTTATGCCTTTTACCAGTTTTGGTTAAACACCGACGATGCCGATGTATACCACTTCCTACGTTACTACACCTTCTTGTCTAATGAAGAGATTGATGAAATTCAACGTACCGATCAATTAAGTAAAGGCAAACCTAAAGCACAGCAAGTATTGGCCGAACAACTCACGCATTTTGTACATGGTGAAGTGGGGTTAAACAGCGCAATGCGTATCAGTTTGTCACTATTTAACGGCAATGTGCAGCAATTAAGCTTATCAGAGCTAACACAACTTGAACTAGACGGGTTAGACGTTATCACTGTCGATCACAATAGTGATATATGTGACTTGTTAGTTACCGCTAAGCTTGCTAATTCAAAGCGTATTGCTAGAGAGTTGATAAGCAATAATGCCATTAAAGTGAACGGCGAACGAATCGACCATGTAGAGGCATCGTTAGACTTTCCACTCTTTGACCGTTTTTGGATTATCCAACGCGGCAAAAAGCAATTTAAGCTGATCAAAAAACAGTAATTTAGTGATTGTTAAAAAGACAAGACTACTACTGCAACTATAAACATATGATTTGAGTGCTAAAACACTCAGATCAGATCTTAGCAACTGCATATTACTTAGCACCTTAAACTATTTTCACCTGTCTACTGATAAAGCACTAATTAAACAACGTTAACCACCGCCGAGTAAAAACAACAAAAATCCTTTATATCAGAAACTTAAACTGTATCGAAATTTTTTCATACTTTAGTTGAGAACGAATAAGTGTTAACTGTTGCTAATACAAATACAAAAAGTTTTTAAACTAAGTTGACTTTAACATACCGATAGGTACAATACACTCAATCGACCGATACCGATCGGTACAAATTAATATAGATCAATACAAATAGGAAAATATTATGACAACATTAACTACGCACACAATTGAATCAGCACCAGCAGCAAGCAAGCCATTATTAGAAGGCTCTGTAAAGGCATTCGGCATGTTACCAAACTTGCATGGCGTTTTAGCAAGCTCTCCTCAAGCACTTGAAGGCTACCAAATACTTCACAAATTATTTGGTGAAACATCATTTGATGCAGAAGAGTTAACGGTTGTTTGGCAAGGAATTAATGTAGAGCACGGCTGTCACTACTGTGTACCTGCACATACAGGTATTGCTCATTCAATGAAAGTTGCACCTGAGTTAACAGAAGCGTTACGTAATCAAGAATCAATGCCAACAGCTAAGTTACAAGCATTATTAGATATGACACTTATTATTGTGCGTAATCGTGGTAATGTAACGCAAGAAGAATTAAATAAGTTCTACGAAGCTGGCTATGGTGAACAACAAGTTTTAGAAATCATATTAGGCCTTGCTCAAAAAGTTATTAGTAACTACACAAATCACATTGGCAATACACCTGTTGATGATGCATTTGCACAGTTTGCTTGGACTAAAAAGTAAGACTAAAAAGCATATTTAAGTTTAGGAGTGACGATAATGTTAGAGCAATATATACCACCCGAAATTTGGACTCATGACGCTGAAAGTGGCGGTAAGTGGGCCAGTATTAATCGTCCCGTTTCTGGGGCGACACATGAAAAAACCTTACCTATTGGGGAACATGCGTTACAGCTGTACTCCATGGGTACGCCAAATGGCCAAAAAATAACAATCATGTTAGAAGAGCTATTAGCACTAGGTAAAGATGCACAATATGATGCTCACATGATTAAAATTGGTGAAGGTGATCAATTTTCATCGGGTTTTGTAACCATTAATCCTAACTCTAAAATTCCAGTGTTAGTTGATAGCAGCTACGCAACACCGCTTCCTGTTTTTGAATCAGCTTCAATTTTAGTGTACTTAGCAGAGAAGTTTGATGTTTTGTTACCTAAGGACATTGTTAAGCGCGCACAGGTGATGAATTGGTTATTTTGGTTACACGGCTCGGCACCTTATTTAGGTGGTGGTTTTGGACACTTCTATAGTTATGCACCAGAAAAATTTGAATATGCGATTGATCGTTTTACCATGGAAATTAAGCGACAGTTAGATGTGTTAGATAAACAGCTAGCCAACAATGAATTCATTGCGGGTGATGAGCTGAGTATCGCCGATATTGCAACGTGGCCATGGTATGGCAACCTAGTTTTAGGAGAGCTTTACAGCGCTAAAGAATTTCTGCAAGCAGAAGACTACACACATGTTCAACGTTGGGCAAAAGCAATGTTAGCTCGCCCAGCTTTTCAACGTGGTCGTATCGTCAATAAAACTTGGGGAGAAGCGTGGGAACAGCTTGAAAATCGTCACAACGCTGAAGACATTGATAAGGTGTTAGCGCTACAGCCTAAATAACCTGAGTTTTTAATTTCGCTGAAAATATAGAACAATAAATAAAAGGGCAAACAACAGTAATGTTGTTTGCCCTTTTTTGTATCTGCCGGTTTGTCGCTGTGAAAATACAGCTACAACCTATGCCGATGAACTCTTAACTATAAACTATAAACTATGAGCTGGTATCTAAACCTTTATAGCTAAGCGTGTCTACCTAAGCCTTCTATACCTAAGAAGGTTGCCCAAGTATCTTGTCAAACTCTGGTCTTTAACAAACCCATAGTAACGAAATAATAATCAGAACAAAATAAGGAAACAATAGCGGCTCAAAAGCTATTCAACGTTAATTTTTTGCTTACCTGCTCACTATATACAGTGTCATTAGTTTTGGGCTTAATGGGTTGTTAATACCAATCTCACTAGCTATGTGATCATTTCTACTTGCTAAAATCACCAACGACATCGTTATTTATTTAATAATCAGAACAACTAGTTCTTGAAATGAATGCCCTATCTTTGGCAATTTTTTCTACGTATAAAATTGTTCACTTAATTAATGAAACGGGTATAACACGCGAATGTTAACTATGTTGATAAGAGTACAGACTATGAAAACAAAAAAAACCGGCTAATGCCGGTTTTTATTATGTTAAACAAGTTTTAAAAAGGTTACTTACAGAACCATTGTGTTTTTAAGTTTGTTCAACGCATTTTTCTCTAATTGACGAACACGCTCTGCAGAAATTTGATATTTGTTTGCCAAATCTTGCAATGTTGTTTTGTCTTCTGCTAACCAACGCGTTTTAATAATGTCTTGGCTACGTTCATCTAATGCGACTAGTGCCGTAGATAAACGTGTATTAGCGTGGTCTTCCCAGTTAGCATTTTCTACTTCAACCGCTAAATCTGATTGTTTATCTTCAAGATATAACGCTGGAGAGAAGTTACCTGCACTCGCGCCATCATCGTCGTCTGAAGATAATTCAAATGCTTGGTCATGGCTACTCATGCGATTTTCCATTTCCAACACATCTTTGGTGCTTACACCTAATGTTTCAGCAACTGTATTTACTTCATCGTTACTAAACCAACCTAAACGTTTTTTGTTTTTACGTAGGTTAAAGAATAATTTACGTTGTGCTTTAGTTGTTGCTACTTTTACTATGCGCCAGTTTTTTAAGACAAACTCATGAATTTCTGCTTTGATCCAATGAACAGCAAATGATACTAAACGTACACCTACTTCAGGATTAAAGCGCTTAACCGCTTTCATTAAGCCAACGTTGCCTTCTTGTACTAAATCGGCGTGTGCTAAACCATAGCCTGAATAACCTTTCGCTACATGAATAACAAAGCGTAAATGCGACATAATAAGTTTTTGCGCCGCTTTCAAATCGTTTTCTTCATAAAGGCGAGTTGCGAGATCTTTCTCTTCTTCAGCGGTAAGCATTGGAATGCTATATGCTGATTGCATGTAAGACTCAATACTGCCGCTACGTGGTACTGTTAGTTGCATTGTATTACTCATTATAAATAACCTCTATTTTTTGTACTCAAAAATTTTTATTCTTCGTCTTTTTTTTCACTCTGAATTATAACATAAATCAGGCTGGTTAACTACAAACGCCTTACCAGCAAAGATGAGCGATGACAAACATTAGCTTAATAGATAGGGCAAAACAAGATGATCTTTCAATAATTTTATGAAATATTTGTTAAAAAGTGTGTTTTTCTTATTTTTATTTTAAAAATCAGAAAGATAACGGGTTAACTAATGGTGTGTAAAATTGGGGTTAATCGGCATTAGGTTCAATAGCGCGTATGTGTTTACGTACCGAGATATAGCTACCAGCCAAACCTAAGGTAACCGCTATCGCTATTAACAATAAAGCTTCATTAAACGCTAAGCCCTGTAATTGAAAATTACTTTGATATAAATCGGTTAATTCACTGATAGAGCCAGTTAAATATTGCGCCAGTATTGCGACTGACAAGCAAGATAATAATCCACCAAAAACCCCATACCACATGCCACTATACAGAAAAGGTCTTTGGATAAAGCTGTCTGTTGCGCCAACAAGTTTCATTACAGCAATCGCATCTTTTTGGTTCAAAATTGCTAAACGAATAGTGTTACCTACAATTAATACCACCGACATACATAATAGCAAAGCAACGCCAATCACAATATCTTCTATAAGATGTGCTACAGCTTCTAGGCGTGTTAGCCATTCTAAATCAAGCTTCCCTTGATCAACTTCACGTTCCTGCTTTAGTTTTACTAATAATTCATTAGCAGCACTGGCTTGACTAGAACGTTCAGTAGGCGAGACTAAAATGGTTGCTGGTAAAGGGTTTTCATCTAAATATTCTAACGATTCACCAAAACCAGATAATATTTTAAACTCTTTCAGCGCTTGCTTAGCAGAAATATAGCGAACGTCACTCACGTCAGAATATAACTTAATACGTTTTACTAGGTTCTCTGCACTTTTTTCTGTAGTAGATAGCTTTAAAAATAGTGTGATTTGTGACGCACTGTCCCATTGCTCACTCACTTGCTGAGCATTTTTTACAAACAAATGTAATGTTGCTGGTAAGGCTAAGCTAATACCTAAGACAAACACGGTCATTACTGAGGTAAAAGGTGTTCGCCATAAGTCGCCTAAGCTACCCACAGCTTGTTGTAAGTGACGAATAGGTAAGCTTAATAAGCGTCTTAAAAATGAAGTTCGCTGACTTAAACCACTTGAATGCAAGTTGTTACTCATAAGCCACTCCTTGTGCTTGTAAGCCCTCAACAATACCATCGTTAATCATGGTACCTTCTTTTAATGTTAAGGTGCGGTATCTCATACGAGCGATTAAGCCAAGATCATGTGTGGCGATAAGTACAGTAACGCCTGCGGCATTAAATTCTTCAAAAAGACTGATGATATCAAGCGACAGTTTAGGGTCTAAATTACCGGTTGGTTCATCGGCAAGTAAAATTGGGGGTTTATTAACAATAGCACGAGCAATACCTACTCGTTGCTGCTCTCCACCTGATAGCATATGAGGGAAACACTTTAGTTTTGCACTTAAATGTACTTTATCTAGGGCTGTTTCAACACGTTTTTTAATTTCTCGGTGACTGACGCCTTCAATAATTAATGGCAATGCAACATTATCAAAAATAGTTCGGTCTTTGAGCAAGTTATGACTTTGAAAAATCATACCAATGCCCCGTCGAACATAGGGGATTTGATTATACGTAATGCTAGCAAGTTCGGTGTTATTGACTAATATGCTGCCCGAACTTGGCTTTTCCATCATAGAGATTAGCTTTAAGAGTGTACTTTTACCTGCACCTGAATGACCTGTTAAAAAAGCCATTTCTCCAGCTTCTAGATCGAAGTTCACTTGTTTTAGCGCAAGAAAACCACCAGGGTAAGTTTTGTTAACATTATTAAAGCTAATCATAATTATTGTTTTTTAAGCATATTTTTAAAAAAGTCTCGTTTTAGTTTATTACTCTTTCACAAACAAAGCATCAATAAAATCATTGCCATTAAATGGACGAAGATCATCGATACCTTCACCTACACCTAAATAACGAATAGGAATATCATGTTTATCCGCAATAGCGAAGACAACACCACCTTTCGCAGTTCCGTCTAACTTGGTAACGGTTAAGCCAGTTAAACCAACGGCTTCATCAAATAATTTAGTTTGACTTAATGCATTTTGACCTGTGCCAGCATCAAGCGTTAGCATAACTTCGTGAGGAGCATTTACATCGAGTTTTTTCATTACTCTGACGACTTTTTTTAGCTCTTCCATTAAGTGGGCTTTGTTTTGTAAACGCCCTGCCGTGTCAGCAATAATAATATCAATCTTACGTGCTTTAGCAGCACTTATGGCATCAAAAATTACCGATGCACTGTCTGCACCCGTATGTTGGGCAATAACTGGAATGTTGTTACGATCACCCCATACCTGCAATTGCTCTACCGCTGCGGCTCTAAACGTATCACCTGCGGCTAACATAACCGATTTTCCTTCGGCTTGAAATTGTTTCGCTAGCTTACCAATAGTTGTTGTTTTGCCTACGCCATTAACACCAACCATTAGCATAACAAATGGTCCATCGCTTTCAGGAATAACTAATGGTTGATCAACTTTATCAATAACCTTTTTTAATTCTACTTTCAATAATTCGTAGAGTGCTTCAGCATTTTTTAACTGCTTACGATTAGCGCTTTGCGTTAGTGAGTCAATGATTTTCATGGTAGTTTCAATACCAATATCAGCCAGTAACAAGTGAGTTTCTAGCTCTTCAAACAAATCATCATCAATTTGCTTGCCTCGGAACAAGTCAAATAAACCACCACCTAAATTGTGACGCGTTTTACTTAATCCCTTTTTTAGTCGAGCAAAAAAGCCAAGCTTCTCTTCTTCGATAACGGCTGGAGCTTCTACTGCCTCAGGCGCTTCTAATATTTCAGGTTCACCTTCTGATTCATCAAGCGGCTCAGTTGTTGCTATCACTTCCTCAGCAACAGGCAATTCAACTTCGGTAGAAACTGGTAATTCTGCCGCTACTTCTTCCGGTGTAAAAGACTCAGGTTCTACTTCCTTTGGCTTGACCGGTTCTAGCTCCACAGCTTTGGCTGTAATAGGCTCTGGTACTACTACCTTAGGTGTGAGCAACTCTGGCTCTGGCTCTGGCTCTGGCTCTGGCTCTGGCTCTGGCTCTGGCTCTGGCTCTGGCTCTGGCAGAATATCTTCAACCTTTACTTCTGCCTTAGCAACAACTTCCTCAGTAACATTAACTTCAGCAGCTTCATTAATTATTGGTTTATCAATAGCTTCTGATTCTACAGTCGCTTGTTCTTCAGCCGTACTACTTTCATCAACAGCTTCTTCTTTTGCCTTGCGACCAAAACCTAGCCACCCAAACATACCTTTTTTCTTTTTAGACACTTTATTTGACCTAACAGTAATTGCTGTATCTAAACGAATTCAACTAAAGGTTTCAGTTCGCTTGGATATCATTATGGTGTAAAATTGCCGCTATATTAGCATTAATAATGATAACTGTCAGCGATATGAGTCAAGGTAAAAAACAACAAAAGAAAAAGGCTGCATCTGGCAGCATTCGTATTATTGCAGGTAAGCATAAAGGTCGAAAATTACCGGTATTAGCTGCAGAGGGTTTAAGACCAACGACAGACCGTGTGAAAGAAACACTCTTTAATTGGTTGATGCCCTATATCCACGGGGCTAACTGTTTAGATTGCTTTGCAGGTGCAGGAAGTTTAGGTTTTGAGGCGCTTTCTCGTGGGGCTGCAAACGTTCATTTAATTGAGCTGAACAAAGAGGCGGCTAAACAATTATCGGCGAATAAGCAATTGCTGAAGTCTGACGATATTGTGGTATGTAATACAGACACCTTAGCATTTTTAAAAACCCAAACACCGACGCCATTTGATGTGATTTTTATTGATCCCCCTTTTCGACAAAACCTAATTTCACAAACCAGTGAGTTATTAAATAAGGGTTGGTTAAGCGAACAAGCACTAATTTATGTAGAAATGGAAGCGGAAAGTGATCAAGCGTTGCCTGGTAATTGGCAGCTATTAAAAGAAAAAATTGCCGGACAAGTTGCTTATCGTTTATATCAAAATAGTTAAAATAAACAATAGCGAGTTTTTATTCACTATTGTTTATTGAGCAGTAACAAGTATTTACGACACTTGTTACTGAATTATTTTTATCAGGTTAAAGCTACCTTTATTTTTTAACTTTAGGTCTTAGCTTGAGATCATGAAAATCAAAACTAAAATCTGTGGCATGAGATACCGCTTTCATTGTGACATATTCAATTTCACCGACTTCATTCAAGTGAAAATTGACAAAAGCGTCAGCTTCAAGGCTTCTATCATCCCAACGTACAATAAAAGTATTGTATTGATAATGCTCTAACTTACCTTTCAACTCAGGTGTGTTAGTAAATTGCATATTAAGTTGGTTGTTTTTATAAGTAATATTAATATCACCATACCAATTGTCAGTATACATTTGTGCATAGGCTTTTAGTCGCAATGAGTGAGAAGAATTTTTATCAACAACATCTGCGGCTTTGGCAAGTCGAACAGTTTCTTTCGCTTTTTTAGCTTGTCGTTTGTCATGAAAATAAGTTACCCAATCTTTAGGTGTCAGCTCAAGGTACTCATTTAATATATCTAAATAAATAGCGTTAAATGCATCACCTGATTGCTGATTCGTTAAAATAACCATGGCTAAATTTTCTTCTGGTACTACAACAACTTTTGACACCATACCCAAGATACCACCACTATGATGGATTAACTTCACGCCATGATAATCCTTTAAAAACCAACCTAAACCATAAGCAGCAAAATGGGTTTTATCTTGTTTAGTCTCAGCCGCAGAAACAGGTAAAATTGTACGCGCTTGCCACATGGCAGTGCTTTGCTCTGCTGAAAACAAGCGAGCTTCTTGATTAGCAATATTCGTATATGCGCCTTTATTTAACTGTGCTTTTAACCAGAGTGTCATATCGTTAACGCTTGATGCGACAGCACCAGCAGAGGTGAATTTTTCTAAGAAATTACCACCAACCACGGTTAGTTCACCGTTTACCGGCACATGCGCTCGTGCAACGTTGTGGTTGTTCTTAGGAATAAGAGAAAACGTTGGACGAGTATTGCTCATTCCTAACGGTGTGAAAATTCTCGTTTGAATAGCTTCTTGCCATGTCATTGAGGTTAACTTAGCAATAATTTCGCCAGCAATAACATACATTAAGTTGTCGTAAGCAAATTCACTTCGAAAACTAGAAACTTGCGGTAAATGTTTTAGCCCTTGAATCACATCAGCATTAGTTAACGTGGTTTGTGGCCAAATCATTAAATCGCCAGCACCTTTACCTAAACCAGAATTATGTGATAATAAATCGATAATGGTAAATTCTCGAGTAACATAAGCATCTGGCATTTGAAATTCAGGGATAATATCAATTACCTTGGTTTCCCAAGTTAACTTACCTTCGTCAACTAGGCTTGCCAAAAGTGCTGTCGTCATCGCTTTCGTGTTTGAAGCAATACCAAATAAAGTATCAGGCGTAACTTTGTCACTTTCGCCTTCTTCAATAACACCAAAGCCCTTGCTCATAACAACGTTGTTATCTTTGATAATAGCAACTGCAACACCTGGAACTTGAAAGGTCTTCATTGCTTTTTCTATTGTCGCTTCAATATTATTGTTTTTTTCTTTCAGGCTACTTGCTTGCGCCGTCAATGATGAAAACAATACTAATACTGTAAGCGTTTTCTGTATTAAGTTCATGTATATACCTAAATTTTTGTAGACTAAATTATACTATTTCAATACCAAGATTAGATAAACCTTCTGACAAAACCATCTCTTTCGCTAACTGACATGAGCGTTTGTTTTCTGCAGCTAACTTTAAAAAATCAAAGAGTTCATCTTGAGTTTCTTTTTCCCATACTGATAAAGGATGTTCGTTTACATCCTCAGTTTTAACGTCGGTTGCACCTTCATCAAGCAGTAGCAGTTCAACGTAATAACTTACGCTGTTATGTGATAGTCGGCTGATGCTTGTAATGTCTTCATGGTCTTTGTCTTTACCGTTAGACTGAATAAGCTGTAATAGAGACATCATCGCCATACAAACATCAAGTGCTGGAAAAACACCAAAAGAATCGAAGGCTTCTGGATCTGGCGTTTGCTCTTCTAATTTATTCAGCTGCGCATTAATATTAATTTTAACTGAGTTGTTTTTATCTAACCATTGCCACACTAAATCAAGTTGATTTCTCAAAATGGCATAATCGCCAAACTGGCTGCTTTCACTAAACATTTGATAGTTAGGTAACATGCGTTCTAATAATGCGCTAGCAAAGGCGACTTGTTGCCAATGACTTAATTTTACAAAGGGGATATGTATAGCCAAATTTTTTCTCATTTATGATAACAGCGAGACAACCATTATAAATGAGCTGCCCTCTTTAGTGGAGGTGTATTTTTTAGTAATAGAAACAAAAAAGGAGCACAAGCTCCTTTTTTAATATTAACTATTCATGTGAATCTAGCTTGCTGCAGCTGCTTCTTGAACAGGAAGAATTTGAACGTTTGACACTTTAGTTTCAGAAGAAAGGTTACGTAATTTAACTAAATTGTTAACTTGCGATAAAGAACCTAACATTGAGTAAATAGGTACAAATAAACCACGTTTATGGAAATCTAGTACTTTATCATCTGATAAGCCTTTTACTTTTTCTTCATTAATAGTGAATATGCCTACTAATTTCTTTTTCTCGCCTGCTGCTAATGTGATGTTTAGCTCAATTTCTTGAAGTAAGTCATTTTCTTGTAATTCTTTAATGAAGTTTTCTGTCATTCTTTCATTATCATACAAACGGCCTAATGCTTTTTGTACGTTAACAAGTACTTCAGACTCTTTACCATCTTCTTCAAATAATGCTAAATCTTTATCTTCGCCTACAAATTCACTATCAACATCAATACAAGCTGTTAATGTGTTTTCTTTCTCTGGATCTAAACCTAGTGAAAAAGGAACCATTGAAATGCTTTGTGGCATTGATAAGGCTGTCCATTTTTCATCTTTTAAAAATAAATTCTCGCCTGCTTCTAAACCTAGCATAGCAACACTGCGGAAACGCTCAGAATCTGGGTTTTTAACGAAAACAAGAGGAAAGCTTGCAGATGCTTGTGCATATTCAGCTGCTGCAACAGGGATAATATTTTGTCCAGCTACGTGTGAGATATTGCGTGTGTTCGAAATTTTTAAGTTTTGATGTTGTTCTTTTCTTACTGGAACGAAATTCGCCATGATTTATTCTCTTGTTTGGTGCTACTATTTATACACTGTTTAAATATAGGGGCACGTTTGTAATAATGTAATTGAATCAGTGAATTTAATTACTGTGTTCTTTTTTGGTATAAGTAAGTTATGGAGGCACCTGTTTTAGCTTTCAATGCTAAATTTAAAATAATTTACTAAAAATTTAATTTTCTGGTAATTATTTACGAAACTTATTATAAAATAAGGACTAATTTATGTTCAAGGTAGGGTTATGATGGTTAATAACATAGTTAAAACATTGGCTTCTTTTACTATACTAATATTAGCAACCTCAGCATTTTCCCAGCCTAAATTTTCACTTATACATCAACGTAATGATCAAAACTTAGCTGAAATACAGATTAAAAACAATACGTTAGAAACTTTAATTTGTTATGTTGCCATTGATGGCCATAAAATATATTTTCGCTTACCCGCCAACCAACCTTCAACTTGGTATAACGCAACAGATCCACGCTATAATTTTAGTAATTTTAGTACCTGGTGTGACTATTTATCTTTGCATCCCAGATATATGCCCAAGAAAAGATAAAAAATATACACGATGACAAACCACACCGCATAATTATGTTATGTGCTCTGACAAATACTCCACAAGTAATCTGATTTTTGGTGATAAGTGGCGATTGTGAGGATAAAGTGCCCATATACCTTCATCAAGCTCTCTCATATTGTCTAACAGTGAAATTAGTTGTCCGTTTTGTAAGTAAGCCTGAACGTAGTAATCAGGTAATTGTACTATTCCCAAGCCTTTAAGAGCTGCATCTACTAGGCTATATCCACTGTTATAACGTAATCTTCCAGTCACTCGGATATTTTTTTCTTTGCCTGCATCGCTAAAGTGCCAATAATCTAAAGTGCCTAACAAGCAGCTATGCTTGCTAAGTTCAGATAAAGAATGTGGTACACCATACTGATTTAAGTAAGCAGGTGAAGCACAAAGGTAGTTGGTTCGCTTGCCTAGTTTTTTAGCCATCATGGTTGAATCAGGTAACTTGCCAAGACGAATAGCCAAATCATACCCTTCTTCCACTAAGTCTATTTTTTGATTACTTAGATTTGCATAAACCTCTACATCACTATATTTTTTTACAAAATCATTTACCAAAGGCATTATTTTTTGTTCGCCATAGGTTGTTGGCGCTGTGAGTTTAATTTTTCCATGGGGCCTTGATTGCAAGTTAGAAATAGCGCGTTCTGCTTCATCCAAACCATCAAGAACACTGCGACAGTGCTGATAAAAAACACGCCCTTCTTCTGTTAATGAAACTTTGCGAGTGGTGCGATAAAACAATTTTGTATCTAAACGAATTTCTAACGCACTCACTTGTCGACTTACTTGCGCTGTAGAAATGGCCAATTTTTTTGACGCTTTGGTGAAACTCTCTGTTTCTGCAACATGAACAAACTCGCTAATACCTTCCCACTTCATTATTGTTACCTGTGTGTAAAAGTGATTTACAATAGAGGCATATTATCATCGCTGAAGAAACAAATATAATAGATGTTACTTTCGCTAGACAACAATCACCAACAAAGCAGTGAGAATTAACATGTCAGATAAATTTATTAAATCAAAAGCCGCTATTGCCTGGGGTCCTAAACAAGCCCTGTCAATTGAAGAAATCGATGTAATGCTACCTAGAAAAGGTGAAGTATTAGTTAAAGTGATTGCGTCTGGCGTATGCCATACCGATGCCTTTACTTTATCGGGTGAAGATCCTGAAGGCATTTTTCCGGTAATTTTAGGCCATGAAGGCGGCGGTATTGTTGAGCAAGTAGGCGAAGGCGTAACCAGCGTTAGTGTGGGCGACCATGTTATTCCGTTATACACACCAGAATGTCGAGAGTGTAAATTTTGCTTATCTGGTAAAACTAACCTTTGTCAAAAAATAAGAGAAACACAGGGAAAGGGCTTAATGCCAGACGGTACAACCCGCTTTTATAAAGACGGACAACCAATTTTTCATTATATGGGCTGCTCTACCTTTTCTGAATACACCGTATTACCCGAAATATCATTAGCAAAAGTTAATAAAGAAGCACCATTAGAAGAAGTTTGCTTATTAGGTTGTGGCGTTACCACAGGTATGGGCGCGGTAATGAATACAGCAAAAGTTGAAGAAGGCGCAACAGTCGCTATTTTTGGCCTTGGCGGTATTGGTCTTTCTGCCGTTATTGGTGCAACCATGGCAAAAGCCAGTCGTATTATTGTTATTGATATTAATGAAAGTAAATTTGAATTAGCGAAAAAATTAGGGGCGACTGATTGTATTAATCCAAAGAACTTCGATAAGCCAATTCAAGACGTTATTGTTGAATTAACTGATGGTGGTGTTGACTACTCTTTTGAATGTGTAGGTAACGTTAACTTAATGCGTTCAGCGTTAGAGTGCTGCCATAAAGGTTGGGGTGAATCTGTCATTATTGGTGTTGCAGGTGCAGGACAAGAAATTTCAACGCGTCCGTTTCAATTAGTGACTGGTCGTGTATGGCGTGGCACTGCTTTTGGTGGCGTTAAAGGTCGTACAGAATTACCAGACTATGTAGAGCGTTATTTAGCAGGTGAGTTTAAATTAAGTGATTTTATTACCCATACAATGAGCCTTGAAGAAATTAATGAATCGTTTGAATTAATGCACAAAGGCGAAAGTATTCGCAGTGTTATCCATTTCGCTAAGTAACCCTTTTATTATAGTCCACATTTACTCGCTCTTTTGTTATTTAAAATGAAGTCTAAAATGAAAGAGCAGTACAGTAAGGTTTTAACATGACCATTGAAAACTTAAGTGTAAATAAAAGCTTTGGCGGTTGGCATAAGCAATATAGTCACCGGTCTAGCACGTTAAATTGTAACATGCGATTTGCTATTTACTTGCCTCCACAGGCATCAAATGGCGAAAAAGTTCCAGTATTATATTGGCTTTCTGGGCTGACATGCTCTGATGAAAACTTTATGCAAAAAGCAGGGGCGCAACGTATAGCCGCAGAGTTAGGTATTGCCATTGTAGCCCCTGATACTAGCCCTAGAGGTGACAATGTCGCAAATGATACCGGTTATGATTTAGGGCAAGGTGCTGGTTTTTATGTCAACGCAACGCAAGCACCTTGGAATAGCCATTTTCACATGTATGATTATGTCGTTAATGAATTACCTAAACTGATAGAGTCTACCTTCCCAGTAACAGATAAACGTGCAATATCGGGGCACTCTATGGGCGGGCATGGCGCATTAACTATCGCGATGTTAAACCCTGAACGTTATCGTTCAATGTCGGCGTTTAGCCCTATTTGCAATCCTGTAAACTGTCCTTGGGGACAGAAAGCATTTACCGCTTATTTAGGTAAAAATAAAGCAAATTGGCAGCGACATGACGCAAGTGAATTAATGCGAGTTGCAGAGCACTTTGTTCCCGCTAAAGTAGATCAAGGCGGAGCAGATGACTTTCTTACAGAGCAGCTAAAACCAGAATCATTAACACTGGCAGCACAAGTAAGTGGTTACCCTTTAGATCTACAGATGCACGAAGGTTATGACCATAGCTACTATTTTATTGCGAGTTTTATTGAGGAGCATCTGCGTTTTCACGCAAACTATCTAAAAAAATAACTATCACTATCAACTGCGTTGTGGCTTTTAAAAGCCACAACGTTATTTTAGACCAAACGATTGACTAACCACGTCAATTATTAACCAAGACGGTGTAAAGCACAGATCTTGTTACCCGATGGATCTTTAAGATAAGCCAAATAAAGTTGAGTTTCTCCTAACCCTCTAACGCCTGGTGCATCTTCACAAGCAACACCCCCATTAGCAATACCTGCAGCATGCCATGCATCCGCCTGTTCAGGGGAGCTTGCAGCAAAACCGATAGTCGTCCCATTGCCATGGCTAGCATCGCCACCATCAATAGGTTTAGTTAAGGCGAAAATTCCCGTTTCTGTAAAATAGAAACAACGGCCTAATTCGTCTATAACGCCTGCTTTATGACCCAATTCACCTAAAATAGCATCGTAAAATACTTTTGATGCAGCTATGTCGTTGGCACCTATCATAATATGACTAAACATTTTCTCCCCTTTTTTTAAGTTAAATAAAAAAATAAAGAATAGCACTAAAACGAATCAAGCAATCTATTTTTCTCTTTTTAAATAATACAAAAAAAAATGAACTAATTCATTTTATCTTAAGTTGATTACCTTAAGAGTATTGCTCTAAAAATAGTTATGATATAACATATCATATTAGAATTTATACCACTGGAAATTAAGATGCTCAAAATATCACGAGTAGCTGCCCTAATTGGTTTGCTACTACCTACAAGCTTAATGGCACAATCAATACAAGGCGAAGTAAAAAACAGTAATGGCGAATCTATCGCTGGTGCAACTGTTCGCGTTGAAGGCACAAATACAGTAACGGTTACCGATAAAAATGGTCATTTCTCTTTGAAAGATCTTACTTCTGGTATGAATGAATTTCATATTACCGCGACAGGTTTTGCCCATTTACATCAAGATATTGTTTTATCCGACGATAAAATGAAAACAGTCAGTTTGGTACTAGAACGCTCACCTATTGAAGTCATTGATATAGTTTCCACCCCTATGCATATGTCGGTAATGGAATCAGCAGCACCCGTTAGTGTACTAAGTGGCGAAACCTTACGTCGCCAACAAGCTGCAACTTTAGGTGATAGCCTTGAAAAGTTACCTGGTGTGCAAAGTAATTTTCATGGCAATGTGGCGAGTACGCCTATTATCCGTGGCTTAAGTGGTCCGCGTGTGATGATTGCACAAAATGGTTTAGATGCGAGCGATGTATCAAGAGTAGGGCCAGATCACTCTGTGGCATCGGAAGCGTCTACCTCTCAACAAATAGAAGTACTTCGTGGTCCTGCTACTTTATTTTATGGTAGTGGTGCCATTGGTGGTGTAGTAAACGTAGTTGATGGACGCGTACCATCAGACAGCACGACTAAAGGCGAATGGCTACTTGAAACCAACTCTGTTGATGATCGTAAATTAGCTTCATTTAATGTAACCACGGGCACCGAATCATTTGGCTTTTATGCAGATGGTTACTGGCGTGAATCAAATGACTACGAAGTACCTGTAGAAGCCGAGTTAGAAGAAGATGATGGGCATGACCATGATGAAGATGAACATAGTTCTGGTGATTATACTGTCGACAGCAGCGCTGAAGAGTCGAATGGTTTTACCTTAGGAACAAGTTACTTGTTTGATGAAGGTTATGTTGGTGTTGCTGTTGAACAATTCAATCGTAAATACGGTGTTCCAGGGCATTCTCACGGCGATGAAAAAGTTTATGCTGACTTAGAGCAAACACGTGTGCAATTGTTGGGTGAATACAATTTTCAAAATAAATTCGTTAAAAAAGTAAAATTAGCGTCTGGTTTTACTGACTATGAGCATGCTGAAATTGAAGGCGGTGCAGTAGGGACATTATTTGAGAATCAAACTCAAGAAATTAAGTTGGATTTAACTCACAACATTTTATACAACTGGAATGGTGGTATTAGCTTTCATTTTAAAGATAGTGATGTTGCCGCGCAGGGAGAAGAAGCTTTTACCCCACCATCAAATACCCAAACCTTCGCTGCAGCCTTAATGGAAGAAAGACATTTTGGCGATTTTTTAGTGCAATTGGGCGCTCGTATTGAGCATGTTAAGTTAACAGCCGATAATGTATTACTGCCAACGCTCGATGCACATGCTCACGATGAAACCGAAGAAGACGCTCATGATCATGGCCACGAAGAAGAAGCTAGTGCTACAAGAGTATTCGCTGTTGAGCAAACGTTTACCCCAGTGAGTATATCAGCAGGTTTAGTGTGGGATTTTACCCCAGGTTATAACTTAGGCTTGTCACTTTCTCGCTCGGAACGCGCACCATCAGCGTCTGAATTAATGTCATTCGGTCCACATATCGGTACTGCTTCATACGAAGTAGGCGCATTATTTTCAACCAATACTGATAATGGCTTAATTGGGTTATCTAATGAAGTTATTGATCTAGAAACAGCCAACAATATCGACTTAACGTTCAGAAAAACTCAAGGTGAAGTCGCCTTTGTATTTAATGCTTTCTACAACCAAGTAGACAATTACTATTATCAAAATGATACGGGACTTTATGCGGAAAGTGGTCATGACCATGGTGAAGATGTGCACGATCATGATGAACATAGCGATGAATTACCTGTTTACATATTTCAAACAGATGATGTAGTACTGCATGGTTTTGAAGCGCAAGTGGCTTGGCAAGTAAGTAATACTTTCAAAGCGACGGTATTTTCTGATTATGTTCGCGCTAAATTGAAAGACGGCGGTAATTTACCACGTACACCACCGCTTCGCTTTGGTAGTCAATTCAGCTATGAAAATGAACAACTTAGCGCACACCTTGATATCACTCGTTATCAAGATCAAAGCGATACAGCTGAATATGAAACGTCAACCGATGGCTATACCTTGGTAGATGCTAGTGTGTCTTACGATTTAGGCATATTGAATCATGATGTTGCGCTGTACTTAAAAGCTACAAACTTAACCGATACAGAAGCACGCGTGCATACGTCATTTATTAAAGATATTGCACCACGTCCAGGTCGCAGCTTTGCACTGGGCATTAGAGGCTACTTCTAAAAAAAATAATAATACTAATTTGATTATACCAACCGAGCTAATTAACTCGTTTGGTATTACATTAACTAATTAAGGAAAATAACTAATGAAAAACTCATTCCAACTTAATCTTATTGCGGCTTCTCTGACGGCTTTATTTCTCAGTGGTTGTGGCGATGCAGAAACCAATATTGTTGAAAAAGATTCGATAGAAGTACCTGATGATAGCGATGACCATGATCACGACGATGATGGTGATGACCATGATCACGGTGACGAATATACAATTGAATCATTGGGACGACTAGCGGTGTTATCTGCCGAAAGTAATACCACAACCTTATATGATTTAGACGACGGCGATCTACTTGATACATTTTCATTAATTTATGATGGTAATGCCATAACTGCTTCTGCAGGTTACCGCTTTGCCGTAATCGCTAGTAGAAATAACGATTATGTTGGCTTTATTGATAGTGGCTTATGGCGTGAAGATCACGTTGAGCATTTACACGATTACCAACAAGCACCGGTAATGAGTGATTATCAATTAAACGGTAGTAGCCCAACACACATCATCAAAAGCGATGATGAAATGATTATATTTAATGACGGTAATGCTGATGCAGGTGTATCAGCCTCTGTAAAAGTGTTAAAAGATACTGATATTAGTGGTGAAACAAGTGAACTTCCGCATATTGATTACAGTATCAATATGCACGGCGTAGCACTGGCTCATGATGAATATTTATTAAGTACTGTTCGTCGTGACGATACTGAGACTACGTCTGCAGGCACATTACCTGATCAGGTAGCTGTTTATCATTTACACGGTAATGAATATGAACAAGAACAAATTTTAGATATTACTTGTCCTGACTTACATGCCGCATCACAAAACGATGATTACGTTGTTTTTGGTTGTACTGATGGAGTTTTAGTTGCTCATGAACATGATGGTGAATTTGAAGCAGTAAAAATTGCAAATATTGAATCAGTAGGTAGCTCTCGTATAGGTAGTATCTACGGTCATGAAGAAAGTGATTCATTAATTGGTGTTGCTGCTGATTTGCTATTCGCTATTAATCCTGAAGTCAACACGATGGAAAAACTTGAATGGCAACTTGCTGAGGGTGTTAGTGCGGTTTCTTATGCTTTTTCACATGAAGCAGAATACTTTTTAGTGTTAGATAGCGCAGGCTACCTTAACATTCTAAATTCGCATTCACATGATGGCGAAGCACATTGGGAGTTGGCAACTAGCATAGATATTTCTGAAGAAGATATTTCTACTATGCCTGAAGGTATGTCATTTAGTATGACTGCCGCTCAAAATGGTGATCATGTATACGTGGCCGACCCTATTGCAAAACATATCCTTCAAATAGACTTAGCAACAATGACTATTGAAGACGATATTGAAATAGGTTTTTCTGCTAGTGCTATAACTTGGTTAGGTATTGCTGAAGAAGCGCACGATCACTAAGTATTGTTCACAAAACTTAGTTAAGTAGAGGCTCCAACAATGATGGGGTCTCTATATTTTATTTACCTTTCGCCCACATATAATCAATAACAGGCGATAACCTCTCTGCAATTCTCGCTATTTTTATCAGCGTACATAGCCAACACGTCAGCTAAAACACAATAAATTTGTCAAAAGTAACCATTCAATTGAAAAAAAATAAAGGTTTCTCCGCCATTACTGTTACAGTGTTTAAATTCTCTAATATTAGCTAAACGCAGATCATGATATTATAGAAATATAACAAGGTTCGACAACACTTAACGCGATAAATGAAATTAGTTTGAGATAAAAAAATGAATAAAGTTGACGAAATTATCGTACATGCAGAGCAGTATTGTAAAAAACACGGCACCCGTTTAACACCGAAAAGAAAACAAGTATTATTCTCTCTTATTAAATCGGAAAAAGCGCTTTCTGCCTATGATTTAATTGATTTATTTGAGAAAGATTTTGGTGAGAAAATACCGGCTATGTCGGTATACCGCATTTTAGAATTTCTTGAAAAAGAACACTTAGTACATAAATTAAGTTTAGCGAATAAATATATCGCCTGTGCACATATCACCTGTGATCACGCCCATGGTGTACCGCAATTCTTAATTTGTGGTACATGTAATGACGTTAAAGAAATCACGATCAACAAATCGACCATTGATGAACTTAAACAGAATATTGAAAACGCCGGTTTTCAACTCGTTAGCCCGCAACTAGAAATGAACTGTATTTGTAATAGCTGCTCTGAAAAATAACTTAGTTATTGTAAGAGCCATTGCTCCCCTCTGGACTTAGAAATACAATAAAAAAACAGTGACTTAACATCAAATAAAAAATAATACGTTAAGCTTTCGTGTTTAAAAAATTGTTCAGGCCTTCTTCAAACCAATAGTCAAATTCTTGCTGATGATTAGGGTAAACTTCAAAAAGTAGTTGTTCAATATCATCTTCAGATAACACAGTACAAGGGTCTTCCATTTCCTTTGCTAATATTGCCCAAAGAACTTGCCTGCCATTTTCATTACTCATCAAAAAATAGAACAAAGCTTTACTTTGCTGATAAAGCTCGTGTGTTTTAACGCCATGCCAATCGGTTTTAGAAAACAATATTGTCGATATCTGCTCGGGGTATTGTCGATGTTTCAACCAAGTAAAATCAAATAACTGAATATCACCATTTTCTGATATTGCTTGGTAGTACTCTGCCATGCCTTCATTAATAAAACGTAAGGTGTAGCCAAAATATGTGTAATTAAGTGCATGTATTGCTTCGTGAACACCGACTTTAATCCCTTGTCCATAGTTTTTCACGTCAATTAAAGAGACGTTATAATAGGAAATGTACATTCCCTGAGTTCCTTCAGGTTCACGTCTATATTTTCTGGCTAAATCTTCATAATCTGCTCGGGTACTACTAAAGAGCATAGTTAACAACACTGTTTGATTCAATTCAATATTAAGTGATCTTTCAATATGCTGAAAAGCTGTATTCAACTTCTTTTTTAGTTCAAGGGTAAAGCTATCAGATTTAGCGTTGAGATTAGTATTAAGCTGAAAGTATTGATTTGTTAATACTAGCTTCTCTGGTCTTTTACATTGAACGTTTGGTGGTTCAACGAAGCTTGGTCGATTCACTTGAAAAGAATCAATGTCTTGATGAGATTGATCAACATCAGGCATGTGCGACTGAGCAGCACTTTTTACTTGTTGGTTTTTTGCAGGGACAAGCAGCTCAGCGGTATTTTCGTCCTCAATATTAGGTAGAAGTGTATTTACGACTAAATCAATGTAACGCTCACCGACAGTGAATGTTAGGGTGATAAGAATTACAGCAATCAATAAATAATAAATTTTTTTAGTCATTATGTTTCTAGTACACAAACAATAATTATTTGCTTTAGTGAAAGGGGATTACGATAAAAAACATACGGTTCATCATTCCCCATTACACATAAATCAAGGCTAACGCTTAGGCCAAATGGTGTTGCAACAATAACAATATTAAGGTCACAGAGCCAATATACTAGCAATGCTTAATTAAATAATTATTTTAATCAATAAAATCAAGTGTTAGCAGTAACCGACGTTCACCATTTGGTGCAGCAGGAGAACGGTGAACCAAACCAAATCCTTGGGTTTCATCCCAATTTTCGCCTTTTAGTAGCGCAACATCACCTTGATTAAGATGATTGATATTGTTTAGATCAGAAAAAAGCCCAGACTCTTCATCTGATTTTCCTTCATTCCCTGCGCCTAGCTTTGTACGATCAATCAAAGCATGTTCAAGCCACTCACTTGCGATACCTTGATAAGTTGTCACTAATCGACATGGGATACGATCTACATGAAAACGTGGGCACATTGCCTTCTCTAATAGTGTTAACCGTAACCCTGCATACTTAAGATCAAAAAAACAACAAAACATATCAACTAATAAAGCGATATCTTTACTCAGAGTTACGGCTGCATTATCGCTACCTAAAGCGTTACATAGCAGATCAAATGCATCCTCCGGTGACACAGTTAATCTCGTTGACTTTATCGGGCTTTCTTTTATAAACAACGCTACTGCAGAGTCTAGTTCTGGTGATAATTTACGTTTCCAAATGGCTATATTTATCTCTTCTTGGTATATATTAGAAAGCACTTGTGGATTAAATTCTTCTACTGAGCTCTCTGCTTTTAGGGTGTCTGCTGCAGGGCTTTGTGTGATTGCTTTTACTGCATTTTTCTCATTATTGCCATTAAGAACATCAGTGATCAATTCAGTAGTGGTAGCGGCTATTACATTCATTATTCTTCCTCCCACTCAGGGAAAGGGTCATGCAAGGTTAGCCAGTAATCTTTCCCTTTCAATAATTCTTCTTCTGATAACAAACAGCTATCTAGTGCTGTAATCATTGCGGCTTCATCTAAATTTTGACCGATAAAAACAAGCTCTTGACGCATATCACCAAAAGGTTCAACCCACTTTTCTTCAATTGCATCTAAAGACTCTTCATCTGTAGGCCAGTTTTCTCTGGGGATAGCTCGCCAAAACATTCCCGCAAAACCGTATCGTGCAATGCCCCCAGCTTGACTCCATTGTCCACAAAATTGAGGACGTGTTGCCAACCAAAAGTAGCCTTTTGAACGAATAAGCTTGCCAAATTGTTCGGTGTTATGAAGAAATTGATAGAATTTTTCAGGATTAAAAGGAGAGCGTGCTACGTAATTAAAACTAGCAATACCATACTCTTCTGTTTCTGGTATATGCTCACCACGCATCTCTTTAAGCCAGCCAGGTGCTTGCTGCGCCAGTTCAAAGTCAAACAAACCTGTATTCAAAATATCGTTTATATCAACTTTCCCTGAAGATATTGGGATTATTTTAGCGCGCGTATTAAGCGCTTTAATCGTAGCGATAAGCTGGTTGAGAGCTGAAGTATCGACCAAATCGGTTTTACTAATAAGTATTACATCGGCAAATTCAACTTGATCAACAAGTAAATCAGCAACACTACGCTCATCTTCCTCGCCAAGAGACTCTGCAGTGTCTTGCAGATACGTTGCCTTGTCGTAATCTTTTAAGAAATTAACAGCATCAACAACGGTTACCATCGTATCTAAAGTGGCTACATCTGATAATGACACGCCATCTTCATCAGCAAATGTAAACGTTTCAGCGATAGGTAATGGCTCAGATATTCCAGTAGATTCGATAACAAGGTAATCAAAATTGCCACTTTTTGCTAACTTGTTCACTTCTAGCAATAAGTCTTCTCTTAATGTACAACAAATACAACCATTGCTCATTTCAACGAGTTTTTCATTACTACGATTAAGTGATACTTCATTCTTAATGGTAGCCGCATCAATATTTATCTCACTCATGTCATTAACAATAACAGCGACTTTCTTGCCCTCTCTATTATTAAGAATATGGCTTAATACCGTTGTTTTCCCTGCGCCAAGAAAGCCCGAAAGTACCGTAACGGGGAGCTTATGTTCAATCATATGTAATTTATCTCTGATTCACCTACTAATTAAAGATATGTTACAACGTATCATTGTGTTTTTCTAGTATACTCTTAACAATTATTTTTTAATGATGCGAAGAAAAATGTTTTCTAGCCTAAACTAATACCGGCATACATATTTAGAAACAATTAGGCTGGTCTTAATCTTCAAACTATGAAATTTATTTAATGTTCTGAAGGTCTTTTCAGTATCGATATTTTATAACCCCTTCTACTTAACCTTATAGGCATTTTTTATAATGATAAATTTTAAACCCTTTCTAATTAGCTTGTTAATTTCACTAAGCTTTATGTCGGAAGCCGCACTAGCAAAAGATTTAGACACCGATGTAAAAATACAACCCAAAGTAATTTTCTTTGATGTTAATGAAACATTATTAGATCTTGGTAATGTCGGTAAATCAGTTTCTAAAGCCTTGGGCGGACGAGATGAGCTTGTTCCTTACTGGTTTACCACAATGCTACACTATTCTTTAGTGGGCAATATGATTGGTGAATACAATAGCTTTGGTGAAATTGGTATCGCATCACTAGAAATGATTGCTAATCAGAAAAACATACCACTAACGAAAGAAGAAGCGCGTAAGGCAGTACTTACTCCTTTTAGAGATTTAGCCCCTCACCCTGATGTAGTTGAAGGATTAAAAAGATTACGTGCAATGGGTTATACCTTGATCACATTAACCAACTCATCTGATGCAGGTATTGCTGCTCAATTAAAAAATGCCAAACTAGCAGAGTATTTTGATGGTTCATTAACAGTACAAAACTTACAAACCTTTAAACCTGACTTAAAAGTTTATCAATGGGCGCAAGAGCAAATGAACGTTGCTCCTGAAGATGCCATGTTAATTGCGGCTCATGCATGGGATATAGCTGGTGCAGAAAAAGCAGGATGGAGCACAGCTTTCATTCTTCGCCCGGGTAAAGCGCTTTATCCGCTAGCAGGAAAGCCTGACCTTACAGGTAAAGATTTACTAGAAATAGTTGACCAATTAGAACCTAATGCTGCAACTAAGTAATAGTAAATATTCATTCTGTAGATATTTATTGTTTGGTATTAATGTATTCAAACACTAAACATAAAATATAAGACATAAAAAAAGCGGTCAATATCAATTGAACCGCTTTTTTATTTCACTAAATCCGGGTGAAAATCTCCTATGCCTTAACTCTTGATCAGGTTATCAAGTTCCTTTCTTGCTAAGTACTTGTCCATGGTTGAGCGTAATAACTTGTAAAGTAAAATTGAACCGTCAATTTCTTCTTTACGGTTCGTTAAACTTTCAATATTTAAACCGAGTGGTAAATCATAAGGTACTAACGCATCTAATATTTGCTGTAAGCTATTACAACAAATGCGAATAGACTCATATAAAGGTTTTTCTGCATTAAGTATACGCAAGCTGGTTGCTTCAGGAACACGCACACCTAACCAGTCAATAAACTCTAACGTTTTTTTACTACCACAAGGTGAAAAGGTTAAAATAATACGTTGTGGTTTTAAGCCTTGCTGTTGGCATTCAATAGCGTAACGAGTCAACATATCAATAGTGGCTTGAGGGTCATAAATTGCTTGTGATATAAAGAAATTACAGCCTTGTTGATGCTTTTCAATTAAGCGTTGGTGTTCATTACCTTTTTTAGCATGACGCTCGGCAATCGTAATGCCGCCAATAAAAAAATTGTTCTGATTTTGTACCAGCGTTTGGTATGCTTCACCAAGCGGTAAGCTAATTTCATTATTCTTTGATGGGCTACCCACCAGCACTACATCACGAACACCAAACTTTTGCCATGCTTCATCAGCCCAAGTATTAAATGCTGCTGCATCTGACTGCACTACACTTTTGTATGTAATAACTGGACGTTTTGATTTTTTGTTTAATAACGACGAATATAAACGTGGATCATGTGTACTTTTAAACGGAAAAGGACGAGGAACATTCGTTCTTGAATCTTCATCTTGAATGTCATAAATAATTAACCCGTCAAAATCGATATCACTGACACGATCAAGTAATTTAGTAGCAATATCTTCTACTTGTTCAATAGGAGTATCACTTTTTGGCGGTGTAGTGCCAATAAAGTAAACACCACGGGAATTATCGTTATACCTAATTCTTAATTCTGATTCATTTTCTAGCATAATTATTTCGCAAGTTATGAGTGAAAGCCGATTTTGATGATGAAGGCTCATTAATGAACAGCAGTATATCAGTAAACTTTACACTTTTAAATAGACGTTTAGCCGTCTAGAAGACAAAAAGGCTAATCGCATCTTTTTAGGTTTATTTCGCTAGTATGGGTAATTACGTATGGAGAAACAGGTAAAGAAATAGGATTTTTAAATTTAGAATTAATAAGTTAGATAAAAAACTTAGCTAACCTCATATATGATTTACTTCCATATATGAGGTTAAATGAGGATTACCTTTAAAACTGGTAAGAGGCGGTTAATCGAATATCTCGTCCTGCTTCTTTAATCCCTACAATGCTTTCGTAACCGTCAATATGTCCATAATCAGCAACACTACCATGACTTCGGTAAGATTCATCAAGCAAGTTTTGCACAGCTAAATCGAATGTTAAATTTTCTATCGGTGAATATTTAACATAAGCATCAACTACCGTATAACTAGGCTTATCAATTGTTTCAAGCTCGGTAAGCCAACCTAATTCAATAGAGCGATGGAACACTTCAATGTTATTTAAGCTGGCAACATAGTTGATGTTAAAACCCATTTCTAGTTCATCGGTCATTTCATAGTTAACATTTACGTTTAATGAATCGCCAACTGCATTACCTAAACCACCATATTCATATGCCGCTAAATCAACACCGTCTAAAATAACCGTGCTAGATCCTGACGCATCATTGGCATCAGGCCAAACAAATGGGGCATTATTTAACTCGACGTTATTACTGTTGTAGCTAACGATCACGTCAAAATTATTGGCTTGATAACCAACAACTAACTCAAAGCCAGTCGACTCTAAATCACCAATATTTTCATAAAAAACACCTTCGCCACCTTTAAATTTATCAAAAACAACATCGCTGATTTCGCTAATATACGCTGAAGCTTCAAAAATAAACGTGCCATCATTGTATTGTAAACCAAGCTCTTTGTTAGCAACGTTTTCAGGCTCTAAATTATTGTTATGGGTCAATTCTCCCACCGTGAACGCATCAGCAACTTGTCTGCCACGTAATGCTTCAGCATAGCTAGCCGATAGTTTTAAGTTGTCGGTTAAACTATAAACTACACCAAAGTTACTGCTAAAACCGTCTTGTTTTTTAGTTGAGAAAGTTTCGCTTATCGTTACTGGATCTCCACTCGTATCAGTTTCAACAACCCAATTACCATCAACTTGTATCCAATTGGCTGACTGGCCTACATGGTCTAGTTCATAGGAATCATGACGTATACCAAAGCTAACGAGTAAATCATCATTAAATTGCCAATGATCTTGCACATATAACCCGGTAACAGTTCCTTCTTCATCATAAATACCACCAAAGTCCTCATAAGATTGCGCATGTACTTTGTCAACTTTACGTTCAACACCATAAGTTAATGAGTGATCGCCTAAGTCACTGGTATTGCGGATGTCAAAACCTGTGGTTTCTATTGAGGCATCCCAGGTGTACAACTCACGTTTAAATGAGGAATCGGTTTGATATAGCGTGGTTTCTAGATTAATTAAATCACTTAGATACCAAGTATGATTGAGGACTATCGTTTCACGCTCACCCCAAGATTCATATAATGGATCATCAGCTAGCGGTGCCCAGTTAGTTTGCTTGCCGAATTTACCTTCTTCTTTGCGACTTTCATAACTAACTGTAAGCTTTTGATTTTCGGTTAAGTCCGCATTTACTTTTACAAAGGCGAGTGTTTGATCTGCAGCAGAGCCAGGAATTTCTTTTCCGTCACCATCTTCCATATTATCTCGGCTAACATTAACAAAAGACGCTAAAACACCAACCTCTTCTGTCGCTTTACCGTATAAAGAAATACTTTCTTTATGGCCGCTATTTGAGAAATAGCTAGCCTTAGCAATACCACCAAACTGCTCACCTTCACTCAGTAAGTTATCAGCACTTTTGGTTTTAAAACGAATAGCACCGCCAACAGCTCCTGTGCCTGCTGTTGCTTCACCCGCGCCAGCTTGCACTTCAACACTTTGTAATAATTCAGGTTCAATTGATACTCGACCAATATGATGAAATAACGTACTTGTTTGTGGGGCACCATCAACGGTTACATTTACCATTGAGTCTTCTAAACCACGTACATAAACTTTTTGTGCGACACCTAAAGATCCACCCACAGTCACAGAAGGAGTTTGACGAAATATGTCTGCTAAATCATTTGCTTGATATTTCTCAAGCTGCTCTGGCGTTATTTTTGTGTTGGTAGTAGCACCAACAACAACAATTTTTTCAATAGCTTTTACTTCCGCTACATTCTCTTGTGTATTAGCATATACGCTAGTATTCACGAAAGCTGCGGCAACACCTACACTTACAAGTGCCTTACGAAACACGTTTTTTTGCTTGGGTATAAATGACATGATAAATTCTCAGTTGCTTTATTAATGAGAATTATTACTATTTAGCTTAGCTATTAATACAACTTTTACATTTGTTACATTTACGTAATAGGAATCATTATCGTTACATTAAGGCCGCCTGCTTGATGATTTTCCGCAAATATATCTGCCCTAACACTATTTAAAAGACGTTTCGCTAGTGCTAAACCAAGGCCAAAACTGTCACTGCCATCTTCACGTGAGTTATCTACTCGAAAAAAAGGCCTGAATATTTTATCTAAATATTGCATTGGCACTCCAGGTCCTTGATCAGTAACCTCAATGCAATAATGACTGTTTTGTTGGCTTAATTTCACTCGTACTTTTTTACCTATAGGTGTATAACGCAACGCATTACGAATAATATTCTCTAACGCAGGACAAAGTGCTTGGTGACTACTATTACTAATAACCGCATTGTTAGGCGTTTCAAGTATTAATTCTCGGTCTGAAAATTCAAATTTAGCATCATCAATAACAACATCTAGTAAATCCACTAAATCTACCGCTTCACGCTGAATAATAGGCTTTTCATTATCTAGCCAAGCGAGTGTTAACGTGTCTTCTACTAATTTACGGATATAGGTAGACTCTCTCGATATTCGTTCGAGATGTTGATGACTATTGTCAATTTCAAAGTTATTTACTGCAATATCTAAGCGAGTTAATGGTGTACGTAATTCATGTGACAAATCTGAGATAAGTTGTCGTTGATTAGCAATTAATTCGCCAATTCGGCTAGCCATTTGATCAAACGTAGACGCTAAATGAGCAAGTTCGTCATTTCTGCTACCAAGTAATTTTCTCACTCTAACGTCAAAGTTTCCTTTACTAAACGCCGAGGTCGCTTTGTCTAATTGATGTAAGGGCGTGATAATGTGTCGATATAGCCATGTTGAAAGTAAAACTAATACCGCCAATGGTAAAATTACTTGTAAAACGATTCGAGTAGTTAACCAGTAAGCGCCAGGCCTCATTCTCTCTGGCAATTCAATTAAAAAACTGGCGTTACTATCCGGAAACTGCAACTCCATTGTCGGATTACGCTCAAAATATAAATGTATTTTCCAGTCAACATTACGCCCAAAATGCTGACCCGTTATTAAATCCTCTTTAAGTTGCTCACCGGCAATATGCTCAATATCAAAGCTAGCTACAGCCATCCATGTATTTTCTTGTTTGTGCAAGATATCTAACCATTGGTTTAGGCTCTTCTGGTCACCTAATGAATAAAGGCGTTCAGCTTCGGCTCCCCACGCCTTTAATTGAGTGCGATCTTTTTCAGCAATAAAGCTCATTCCTTCTTCAGCTTTAGAGGTCAACACACTTAAAACATAAAAAAAAGCAACAAGTCCAGTAGCAATAATTAAACATGATTTCCAAAGATATTGCCTATTCATTTAAAACAATATCCTTTGCCATGCACTGTTTGTAAGCGATCACCTAACCAATTAGCTTCATTAAGTTTTCTGCGTACTCGGCTTAAATGCATATCTAAACTGCGGTCATATACTCCTAGCTTTTTATTTAATACCGCTTGATATAAATCAGCTTTACTAATAATTTCATTCTGCTGTGATATTAACTCCCACAGCAACTTAAATTGTATGGTAGTGAACTCTACTTCTTCACCATTTACCTTGATGAACTGCTTAGCAGCATTGAGTGTTAAGCCATCAATAGTTATTTCAGTAGCTTTCTTTGGTGATATTTTTGGCTGACTTCGTCTAAGTAAACCTTCTATTCTTAATAGCAGCTCTTGGCTATTAAATGGTTTCGCGACATAGTCATCTGCACCGTGAATTAACCCCAAAATTCGCTCTTCTTCAGCGCCTTTCGCAGAAATCATAATCACCGGTTGTTGACTTGTTTCTCTTAACGTTTTTAATAAAGAAACACCGTCTAATTGAGGTAACATTTTATCAAGTAAAATAAGCTGATGCTGTTGTGTTTGAGCTAGTTTCAACCCTGAAACACCATCAAAACATTGCTCGACGATATAGCCTGTTTTAGTTAATAAGTCGGCGAGGTAATTATTTAGAATACTGTCGTCTTCAATTAACAAGACTTTTATTTTTGACACAATATAGATCCGACACAACAATGAATGATAACTATTACTATTTGTAACACTAATATTAATGTCTGTAAAAGTAAAAATAGATGAAATAACGGAAGTAAGCTTTTCTCCGCCGCTTAACTGTCACTTTCATATCCGCTTTACCCGGGTTTTCAATCACCACAACGTCGTTATTAGAGAAAGGACTTAAAGGGTTAACAGCAATCACTGTCAGTAAAATACCTCAGACCACAATTAAACGTCTCTAATATTGATATTTACTTAGCTTGCTAAGTAAATTGATCGCTGTATAATACTTAGCAAGCTAAGTATTATGAAAATTGTGAGAATTATTATGTCAAAGCCACTACCTAATAAACAAAATGTCAATAATCCAAGCCTAGGTTGGTTGCTAAGTAGAGTAACTCGTCTATGGCGTGGCGTTATATCTCAAGCAGTGAACCCCATGGAAATGACAGAAGCGAGATGGTCAGCGATGATGAATCTTAAAATGTTAGGAGAAGGGACTTCACAACATATGTTAGCTACCGAATTAGGTATAGAAATGCCTTCTTTAACCCGTACAGTTAACCAACTCGTTAATTTAAACTTAGTCGAACGACGTCCTCATCCAAGCGATGGTAGATGTCATTGTTTATGGTTTACCCCTGCAGGAAGTGAATGCATAGAAATGTTAACCGGTAGTGTAAACATGGTTCGCGCAGAGCTTACTAAAGGAATATCTAACGATGAACTCAACGCACTATTTAAGGTACTTCGCAAACTAGAACAAAACGCTTCTATTATGCTTAACAAATATCATGAAGGTGAGAAATAACCATGGCTCCAGATCAAATCTTTAAACGTTGGGTGCATGTTGCACTTGTCGTCTTTGCTATTTCTTTTGTCTATTTTTTATATGCCGATTTATGGATGCCGATTAGTACACAATCTAGAGTATTGCACCCTGTAGCAAATATTTCAGCCAAAGTGAATGGCCAAGTAAATAAGGTCTACATCAACAATAATCAAAGCATACAACAAGGCCAGCTACTGTTTAGTTTAGATAAAGAACCTTATAAAATTGCTGTTGATAAAGCAAAATTAGCCTTAGAAAGTGTTGCCCAAACTAACCATCAATTAGACGCTGCGATTACCGCTGCACAAGCGATGGTAAAAGTATCAAAAGCCAATATTGACGAACTAAAACTAGAGGTAGAGCGAGTAGAACGTTTAATTAAATTGGATACCGTTTCTCGTCAACTTTATGATAAAATCATGTCTAATTATCAGTCGGCACTAGCTCAAGTAGACGCATCTAAAGCCGATGTATTGAAGCTTCAAACTCAACGAGGATACGCTGGCGGTAACAACTTACTCTTACGTCAAGCCGAAAACACCTTACAAAACGCTGAACTGCAATTAAGCTATACAGACGTACATTCAGCAGTCTCTGGCCGGGTAACCAATTTACAATTACAACCAGGAAAATATGCACAAGCCGGTAACCCTGTTGCTGCAATCGTGTTAAAAAAAGGTGACATTGTCGCTGATTTTCGGGAAAAATCATTAAGCAACGTGAAAATAGGCAATAAAGCCTCAATCGTATTTGACGCTTTGCCAGGTAAAGTATTCGCTGGCACAATAGTCGCCATTGATGCCGGAGTAAAAGACGGTCAACTAAATGCTGACGGCGTGCTTGCTGATCCTGTTAACTCAGACCGTTGGGTGCGCGATGCACAGTATATGCGTACTCATATAGCCATCACTGATCAGCCTACATTACTCGAAACGATGCCCTCTGGCGCCAGAGCGACGGTACAATTACACCCAGGCGAAGGGCTGACGCATTGGTTAGGCAGCGCGCAAGCTTATATCATCAGTATCATTCATTACATCTACTAGTCGCAATATAATGAAACGTATCCTTAAAAAGCCCCTGTCTGGCGAAAGCAATATACTTAATCTTTCGCATAGAGCACTTACTGGCAACGAAATACAACAATGTTTACGGGTCGCTTTTGGTGCTACTTTAGGTTTCACTATTAGTAAATTAATGGACTGGAATTACGGCACCTTCTTTACTGTGTATCCGATGTTGTTATTGGGTTTAGTACCGGTACTCAATGCGCATATTATTCGTCAGTTTTTAGCAAATATGGCGGTAGCGAGCGTATTTATACTGCTAGTACACGGCATGATTGGTGACCAACCCATTCCCATGACTATTGCTGTCTTTTTGATGTTCGCTTTTATGTTTCGATGCATGTCTCAAGGCCCTTATTTTTTATTTGGAGCCTTAGGCATCGTCAGTTTATCGGTGCAATTACATTTTGTTAGTTACAGTAACGTGTCAGCAAATGATCTCGTTATGTCAAACGCTACCGCCTGCATTTTAACGGTTTTTCTGGCCATTTTAATGCATATAATATTTCCTGATGTGGAAGGCAGAGGCAAACCTCCTATTGTTAATAAACCGAAAAGTAACAGTCGTCACGAAGTTATTTTGGCCGCAACTGTCGCAACCTTATCTTTTGTTGTTTTTCAGGTACTCGATTTACAAGACTCGCTATCAGCACAAGTTTCTTCGGTATTAATTTTATTTCCTCTTAACTGGTACGGCGCTGGTCGTGCGGCACTAAACCGAGCAATTGGTACACTAGTAGGATGTAATGTTGGATTAGCTTGGCAACTGATATTACTGCAACATTCCGGTATTTTATGGTTTGTTAGCATCGCTCTGTGGATTAGTATCATGCTATTTGCGCGTTACCATGCCCTCGAAGGCGGCGGCTCTGGTGCAGGGTTTGGCGCAATGACAACCATGGGGATTTTATTTGGTCAATATTTAACGCCACAGCAAGACTTAGTGTATAACAGCCTATACCGTTTTACTTCGGTGTCTGTTTCTGTGGGATTAACATTAATAGTTGTCTACTTAATGCACCGACTGCTAAATAAATTTGTCAGTACTCGATTTGTGCTAGATCAGCCATAATTAAAAACTCACGTTTTCAGGAATCGTTTATTAAATTTCTAATGACTCACTGTTTTTGAAAATACATTGATAACAACGGCTTACACCAAAATCAGCAGCATTCCTATTATTGCCGGTAAGTCTAGTATTTGTTTATACAATTATTGAGGCAATTAAGACTATACCCATTCCCGCCCAGATAGCATACGCGATACCTATTGGAACCGTTTTAAGTACAAGCGAAAGGAAATAGAATACAACCACATAACCCACTACTGCGTTCTTTATTTAATAATTAGAACAACTAGTTATTAAAATAAATGCTTTTATTTGGCCGTTTTTCCTGCGTATAAAGTAGATCACTTAATTAATGAAACTGGTATAAACAATAACGTTAACGTTACCTAATGCACAGTTTGTTATACAAAAAAACCTAACTTAATGTATCGAAACAAATTAAGTTAGGTTTAGTTTTTGCTCATCATTCAATTTATTTTATAGCACTTAATAAGTTACATACGGCGTCATACCTTGATAATCAACTGCCATTGCAATGCTTAATGCCGTAATATTAATAATTGAAAACGCAAATACCTGACGCGCCCAACCAACAATATCGATATCACGACGATATCCGCGCAAAGCCATAAGTAACCACCAAAAACTGGTTGTACAGGCAACTGCCATAAAGGCTGCCCCGGTAAAACCACCAATAGGTAATAACATAACAACAAGCGCATATATTGCAATGTACATAACAATGTGATGTTTCGCTTTATCGATACCCTGTGACACTGGTAATACTGGAATATTAGCCGCTTGATAATCTTTAAAGCGGAAGATGGCAATTGCATACGAGTGCGGCATTTGCCATAAACAGAACATCACTAATAAAATTAAGGCTTGCATATCAAACGTTCCCGTTACCGCACAGTAGCCAACAACAGGCGGAACCGCACCTGAAAGACTACCGACAAAAGTACCGTAAACAGAATTACGCTTCATATATAGGCTGTAAACACCGACATAGATAAAGTAACCAAAAGCTGCAAAAAACACAGCCACAGGCGTTGTATAGGCGATTAATAAACCAAAGCCAATAATCCCTAATACAACTCCATGACTTAATGCTGTGATAGCAGACATTTCGCCAGTAACTGTCACGCGTTTACGGGTTCGAGCCATGATGATATCTATATCTCTATCAATCACGTTATTAATGGCACAACCCGAAGCAATGACAAACGATAAACCACTCAGGGTTGCAGCCATTAACCAAGGGTCAACAACGCCCCGAGAAGCTAATAAAAAACCACCTGCTACGCTGATGAAATTCCCCATAATAATGCCCGGTTTAGTCACACTTAAATACCGACGAAACATATTAACCTCTCTTAACAACATTTATTAGCTGCAATTAGTACATCATCATTGCGTTGGATGCGTAAATAATCCAAACAGATAACCCAACCACCATAATGATAATGAGCGCACTGAACAGAAACGAGAAACTACTTGCTCGTCCATCTTCAGTGATAAAGTTAAGATGTAAAAAATACTTCAAATGCACGAAAATTTGGATGATAGCTAAACTGACAATACTCCACAGTGTCGTCACTTTTGAATAATCGCCACTCATCACTAGATAAAATGGAATCGCGGTTAAGATAATCGATAATACAAAACCTATTAGGTAACTTTTAACGTTACCGTGCGATGCATCATGATGTGTTTCATTATTGCTCATTACATTGCCCCCATTAAATAAACAACCGTAAATACGCAGATCCATACAATATCTAAAAAATGCCAAAATAAGCTTAAACAACTTAAACGGGTGACCGTCGCTTTACCTAAGCCACGACGAGCAACTTCTATCATCATAATGGTCATCCAAATTAACCCAGCGGTTACGTGTAAACCATGTAAGCCAACTAAGGCGAAAAATGAACTCAGAAAAGCACTTTGCTGTGGACCATTACCGTGTGCAATTAAATGCTGGAATTCATAAATTTCCATTCCAATAAATACCGCACCCAAACAAAAAGTAATCGCTAAGAATACTAATGTCAGGGCTTTCTTTTGGCTATGGGCTGCAATCATTGCAAAACCAAACGTAATACTACTTACCAATAAAGCAGCTGTTTCAATCGCGACAAAATCTAATTCGAAAATATCTTTACCAGAAACGCCCCCCGCCGTGTTCATAAATAACACGGCATAAGTCGCAAAGAATGAGGCAAATAATAGGCAATCAGTCATTAAATATAACCAAAAACCAAAGACAGTATCACCCGAAGTGTCATGATGTTCATGTACTGGGTGTGTTGATACCGCGTCTACGTTTACAGAAAGTGTACTCATGCTTTTACTCCTTCACGACCACTTAAATTATAAGCTTGTTCAGTTTTTGCTATTTCTTCAGGTTGTACATAATAGTCAACATCATTGCTATAGCAACGTTTAATAAATACGCTAATAGCGCCAACAAGCCCAACAATAGCCAACCACCAAATATGCCAAATCATTGCAAAACAGAACACAGATAAGGTTGCTCCCATGAATACACCCGCTGATGTATTTTTAGGCATATGTATTGGGCTATAACTTGTTTTACCTTGATAATGCAGACCTTTTTCTTTCATATCAGTCCATGCGTCAATATCATCAACATGCGGAATTTCAGCAAAGTTATACGCTTGTGGTGGCGATGACGTTGCCCACTCAAGTGTGTGGCCGTTCCATGGATCACCCGTTTTGTCATCTAACACTTCGCGATCTCTAAAGCTCACATACAATTGAATAACTTGCGCAATGATGCCAAACATAATAATCACGGCACCTACCGCTGCAATATATAACCAAATATTCCAATCTGGATTATTAGTGTGGTTTAAACGACGTGTCATCCCTAAGAAACCCAATACATATAACGGCATGAAAGCAACAAAGAAACCAACGATCCAGCACCAAAATGACACTTTTCCCCAGTATTCATTGAGCTTAAAGCCCATGGCTTTCGGGGAACCAAAATGCAAAACCAGCAAGGTAACCAAATACTGCACCACCAATAATAGTGTTATGAAAATGCGCAATGAGGAACAAACTGTTATGCAGCACATAATCGGCACCAGGAATAGCTAACAATACGCCTGTCATACCACCAACAGTGAAGGTCACCATAAAGCCAATAGTCCACAATACAGGTACTGTGATACGTAAACGGCCACGATAAATGGTAAATAACCAGTTGAAGAGTTTAACCCCCGTTGGAACAGCAATAATCATAGTCATTACACCAAAAAATGCATTAACGTTGGCGCTTGAACCCATAGTGAAGAAATGATGCAACCAAACAATAAAGCCTAAAATTGAAATAGCACCACTTGCATAAATCATTGATTTATAGCCGAATAAACGTTTACTAGTAAAGGTAGAGATAACTTCAGAGAAAACACCAAAAGCAGGTAATACTAAAATATAAACTTCAGGATGACCCCACGCCCAAAACAAATTAATGTACATCATGGCGTTACCGCCACCATCATTAGTGAAAAAATGAAAATCCATGTATCGATCAAGCGTTAACATCGCTAATACTGCGGTTAAAATTGGGAATGATGCGGCAATTAATATGTTTGCCCAAGTACAGGTCCAAGTGAAAATAGGCATTTTCATTAGTGTCATACCTGGTGCACGCATTTTAAACACGGTGACTAAAAAGTTAACCGCCGTTAATAGTGTTCCCAGCCCAGATATCTGCAAGGCCCAAATATAATAATCGACCCCCACCCCAGGGCTAAAACTCAACTCCGACAGTGGTGGATAAGCAACCCAACCTGTTTTAGCAAATTCACCAAAAACTAGTGAAAGATTAATTAATATTGCACCACTAGCGGTTAACCAAAAGCTCAAATTATTAAGAAAGGGGAATGCCACATCACGCGCACCAATTTGTAATGGCAAAACGATATTCATTAAACCAACCATAAATGGCATTGCCATAAAGATGATCATAATGACACCATGCGCCGTGAAAATTTGGTCATAATGTTCAGGGGGCAGATAACCTGCAGCACCACTCGTTGCAAGTGCTAACTGCGCTCGCATCATAATGGCATCACTAAAACCACGAAACAGCATAATTAAAGCAAGTAAAATGTACATAACGCCTAAACGTTTATGGTCAACCGAGGTGATCCATTCTCGCCACAATATCCCCCATTTTTTATACTTTGTAATAAGCGCAAAAAGAACAAGCCCTACAAATACAATGACAGCCATAGTAACCATAATAATGGGTTCATGAAATGGAATGGCATCTAACGTTAAATTACCTAAAAATGGCATAGTTATTCCTCGCCTTGGATGTGAGATGATTGCGCTGGATGTTTATCCATTTTATGTTCCATTTTTTTCATACCGGTCATGTCTTTCATACCTGACATGCCTGCCATATATTTCATAATAATGGTATGGAACAAGTCTTTTTCAACATCGCCATAGTAGCTTACAGGGTTGTTTTCACTGGCTTTGGCTAACTCATAATATTCAGCTTTGGTTAATGTGTTTTTCTGTGCCTTAACTTCACTTACCCATTTATCAAAGTCCGCTTGGGTAGGTGTGGCAATAGCATTAAACTTCATTCCTGAGAAACCAGCACCACTGTAATTTGCAGAAAACCCTTTAAAAGTACCTGGTTCATTCGCAATTAAATGCAATTTGGTTTGCATCCCTGCCATGGAGTAAATTTGACTACCCAATTGCGGAATAAAAAAAGAATTCATGGTGCTTTCTGACGTGATTTTGTATTCAACGGGTACGTTAGCCGGAAAGACCAATTCATTCACCGTAGCAATACCTTGCTCTGGGTAAATGAATAACCATTTCCAATTTAACGAAACAACTTCAACGGTAATATGTTTACCATCAAGCGGCTTATAAGGGTCTAACCGATGAGTAGATTCCCAGGTTATAATACCTAAGATAATAACGATAATAATCGGAACAGCCCAAACGACAGCTTCAATTTTATTAGAGTGCGCCCATTTTGGGGCATAAATTTCATGAGTACGTGTATCTCTATATTTCCAAGAAAAATATAAAGTCATCACAATAACGGGGATAACAACAAGTAGCATAAGAACAGTGGCGATAATGATTAAGTTTTTTTCATCAATACCTACCTGCCCTTTCGGATCAAGCACTCCGCCTTCACAGCCTGACAATATCAGTACAATGCTAGCTAAAGCTATATTACAAAGGTTTCGAATTAACAATGGAATATCCTACTAACACCAATGCCATTAAATTATTGTCTACTTGTGCTGATTAAAATAAGTCAAAGTTGCGTTGTTTTTAATTACAATAGCCAGCTATCGCTCAATCAAACGCCTTACCTTGATCTATTTTTTCTTCGCACAACAAGATCAAAAATTTAATGTAAATGGTATAACCTAAATTCAAACAAATTATTTTATTAGATAAAACAACAATATAAGTTTTTCCCGACGAATTTTAAGCAGCAGAATGTCCACTATTAAAAGGTGAGAAAATATAATGAAGTAGTTGAAATACAGACGTACTGCTGCCACAAGAGAGAGCTAAACAGTTAAAAAATAAAAGTCGTAATCAACTATTTATATAAGGGAGGTGCACGACAACCGTGCGTATGTATGCCTATAAAAGACTGTAAAGATTCGCTAAACTCAAAAGCTGTTTTGCGTAAAACAATACCTGCCCTATGTGTAGGGAAGATAATAAAAAATAACCAATATAAACCGATGAGCAAACAACCGTTCATGGCTGGTTGCATAAAGAAATAAACAATATTCGTAAGAATTGACTCAGATAAAGCCCCTTCGTTGAATAAATAATTTAATTCAGAGAGATCTTCAATAAAGCCACTTAATAACATCATCGAACTGATGATTAATATACTAAGAGCGGTAAAGAGTCTTGCACTAAAAAAAGTGACAGGCACACTCAATTTCAACTGACTTACTGTCGATTGAGTATTTGTATGCGGGCAGTTTTTACAGCTCAAACCTATAACCTTAATGATGATCTAACCAGCTTACGATTAAATAAGCCTTACTATAGTTTGCACTTTTTATTGATGATGTAGATCAATAAAAGCGTAATAAACTAGAATTTCGCCATTGTATCAAGGTTATTAAATAGTGACTAGTCTGTGGTAACGCTATTTTGAGGTAGTTGCATAAAAATGCGTTTGAGTGGTTTGATTGTTATTTATAGATCAATTTAATAAAAATACCACAATAACGCGTTGAGGTATAAAGCCAAGGTTTCCTCCTTGCTCATAGAAAAGAGGAATTTAATCATGTTAAGTAATTAATCTTTTAAAAATGTGTATTCATCGCAACTAAGTATCTTTTTAATCATTGTTACTTGATAACATGGTAAGACTGTTTAACAACAAGGAACAAAAATGAAAATCTTTTCCCCTCTAACGCTTTTAGCTATGGTCAGTTTTTCTGGCTTTGCTAGCCAACCAGAGTCCACACTGCAACTTGAAAATGTCTTTGATCTTGAATATGCCAATCAACTTGAAATGACTAACAACGGTAAAACCGTTTATTTTGTCCGTAACCGTATGGATATTAAAAGTGACCGTAAAGTCAGTAATATCTGGTCAGTAGATAGTGATTCGACATTATTACAGCCGTTAACATCTGGCGTTCATATGGATTATTCGCCAGTACTTTCACCTGATGAATCTCGCTTAGCATTTATTTCAACACGAGACGGTAGTAGCCAAATTTATATCAAATGGCTAAAAACTGGCGCTGTAGCCAAAATAAGTAACTTAATCGAAAGCCCTAGCAGCTTGCACTGGTCACCAAACGGTAAACAATTAATATTTAGTAAATTTGTACCTGCTAAAGTTGCTTCGCCTGTTAACTTACCTGGTAAACCTGAAGGTGCAGATTGGGCCGATCCAGCCAAATATATCGATGAAGTGTATTACCGTGCTGATGGCGGAGGCTATACTAAACCAGGCTTTAGCCACTTATTTAGTATTGATGCAAATGGCGGTAATGCTAGTCAACTAACATCAGGTAACTTTAATCACGGTGGTGCTATTAGCTTTGCTGAAGATGGCAATAGTCTTTATTTCTCATCAAATCGTTACGATGAATATAAACTTAAGCCAACAAATTCTGAAATATACACGTTGGATTTAACAAGCTTAACCATTACAGCTGTAACAGATAGAGTTGGCCCAGATAGCCAACCGAGAGTATCTCCTAATGGTCGCTACCTTGCCTATACAGGTTATGACGACAAGCGAACTAACTATGAAAATACTCAACTTTATATTCGTGATTTAAAGTCAGGTAAAACAACAAGTTTAACTACTGATTTTGACCGTAGTGTTGGGCAAATTAAATGGGCTGACGATTCCAAGGGTGTTTACTTTAGCTACGCCAGCGAAGGACAAACAGTACTTGCTTATCAACCACGTAATGGCAAACGCAAAGTGCTAACTGAGCGAATTGGCAGTGTTTCTTTTGGTCGTCCTTATTCAGGTGGTGATTTTGATGTAAGTGAAGATGGTGATGTGGCAATAACTTTTGCAGATACTCAACGCCCTGCTGATGTTGCTTTAGTTAAACGCGGTAAAACCCAACGTTTAACGCATTTAAATGATGATGCGTTAGGCAATAAACAATTAGCAAAAGTCGAAGAAATTTGGCTTAAATCAAGTCATGACAGCCTGCCTATTCAAGGTTGGGTTGCGTATCCACCAGGGTTTGATAGCAAGAAAAAGTACCCGCTTATATTAGAGATTCATGGTGGACCGGTTGCTAATTATGGCCCGCACTTTAGTGCCGAAGTACAATTATTTGCAGCGAAAGGTAATGTTGTTTTATATATGAACCCACGTGGTAGTGATTCTTATGGTAAAGAATTTGCCCAAACCATTCATCATAATTACCCAAGTAACGATTTTGATGACTTAATGACGGGTGTTGATGCTTTAATTGCCAAAGGGTTTATTGATGAGTCTAATTTGTTTGTTACTGGCGGCTCTGGTGGCGGCGTATTAACAGCATGGATTGTTGGTCATACAGACCGTTTTGCTGCTGCAGTAGTTGCCAAACCTGTTATCAATTGGATAAGCTTTGTCTTAACGGCTGATTTTTATCCTTTCTTTGCTGATTATTGGTTCCCTGGTAAACCATGGGATCACATTGAACATTATATGAAACGCTCACCTATTAGCTATGTAGGCAATGTTAAAACTCCAACAATGCTATTGACTGGTGAAGCTGATTACCGCACCCCTATTTCAGAAACAGAGCAATTTTATCAAGCATTAAAATTACAAGACGTTGATACTGCCATGGTACGCATTCCTGATGCTTCACATGGCATAACAAAACGACCGTCTAACTTAATGGCAAAAGTGGCTTATATTCAATGGTGGTTTGATAAACACAGCAATAAATAGCACTAATGATTTTGACAAGGGAATAACCATTCTCTTCAATCAATAATGCCTTGCCGACATGGATGTCGGTACTTAAGTTATGTTTGGAACGTATAACTTGTGCCTCTAAACCTTTTAACTCTCGTTGAGTGAGAAGAAACTTATTGGAATTGGTATAAGCCCCCTTATACAGTGTTGTGAAAGGGGGTCTTATAAAAAGATATTAACTATTTATTTTTCAAGTGGTTAACAAAATAATTAATCATTAACTAAGCAGTTAACGCGCCAATTTTTCTTTTAAGTTTAGGTAGGGCAAAAGCTAAAAAGCTTTTCATTTTTTGCGGCATATACTTTTTAGATTTATGTATTAAATGTACTGGCACAGTCTCAGGTTCAAATTCCGGTAGGATAATACTCAGTTCGCCGGTATCTACCGCGTCTTTAACTTGATAATGCAATTGTTGTGTTATCCCTACGCCATTTATCGCAGCGGTAACCGCAGATTCACTATCTGTAACGGTGAGTCTAGATGAAATGTTTATATTAATATTCATTTGAGCATCAGGAAGGTAATAGCGCCAATGTGGAGGAGTATTTTCTGTGTTTAGTAAGATACATGCAAAGTTAGATAAATCGTAAGGCGATGATAATTGACTATATTGCTCTAAAACTTGCTGATTTGCGCAGGTAACAATTCGAATCTTTCCCACTTGCGTTGCGATCATTGAGCTGTCAGGTAAAACCCCAATTCTAACGGCCATATCAACTTCATTTTCAAACAAGTTCATATTTCCATCTGATAAAATGAGTTGCACATTTATATTTGAATATAAAGACAGAAATTCAGTAACAATAGGCAATACATACTTTTTTCCAAACATAACCGGCGCAGTAATAACCAACTCACCTCTTGGCTCCAAATATTCACCTTTGACTTCACGCTCGGCTTCTTCAACCTGTTCAATAATCCTTTTACAGGCTCGAATATAGTCAGTGCCAGCAATAGTTAATGACAACTTTCGAGTTGTTCTATGTAGCACTCGCACACCAAGTTGATTTTCAAGTTCAGATACTTTCCGACTTAATGTAGGTAACGGCACATTCAATGCTTTGCTTGCAGCAGAGAAGCTACCAAGCTCGACTACCTTAATTAACATTGTCATTGCTTGTAATCTATCCATCATTATCTCATTTATTGAAAATATCATTGTCAAATTTACAGTATTATCTTTTAAATAACAAAGTGTCATAGTGGATCTATTAAAAATCAACCAAAAATCTTATAAACGGTTTACATATGATGAATTCACAAATTGCGATTGCCTATGACCATGTCGGAATTAGAGTAAGCAACAGACAACAATCTATTAAGTTTTATGAATCGCTAGGATTCAAAGAGACTTATCGTATTCCAGAGGCTGAAGCCAATGAAATGATGACCTCGGCTGGCGTTAGAATTAACCTTATTTTTAATGGCGCAACCACAAAAGATCGAAAAAATGTGCTGCTTGATGAGGCAATTAAACAACCAGGGATTACACATCCGGCATTCGTTATTAATGACATAAATCAGTTTGAAAGCTGGCTATTAAAAGAAGGAATAGAAATCACTGAGGGGCCTAAAAAATTGGGTCCGAGAAGAATGACTTTATTTATCCGTGATCCAGACGGCAATGTACTGGAATTTAACCAACTACTATCTGAGGAAAAAAACAATGAAATTATATGACTTAGAACTATCAGGCAATTGTTATAAAGTAAGATTATTTGCATCACTTATTAATGCTCCATTAGATACTGTACCTGTTGATTATCTTCAAGGAGAACATAAAGGAGAAACGTTACTTAAACTAAACCCGTGGGGTGAAATTCCAATTCTAGAAGACGGTAACGTCGTATTAAGAGATGGCCAAGCTATATTAGTATATTTAGCGAATAAATATGGTGGTGAAGCATGGTGGCCTAGCGAAGCGCATTTACAAGCTGATGTTATGCAGTGGTTATCGGTTGCAGCTAACGAAATACAACATGGGCCAAATACCTCTCGATTAATTGAAAAGTTTGGTGTTGAAAGCGACCTTGCTTTGTCGTTAGCACGTTCAACTCAGATATTAACGTTAATCAACAACCATCTTGCTGACAAAGATTGGTTAGCGGTAAATCGTCCAACAATTGCAGACTGTGCCGTTTATCCTTATATTTCAATTGCACACGAAGGTGGTGTTTCAGTTGATGAATATACTCATATTCAAGCATGGATGAAGCGTTTAGAGCAATTACCTGGTTATATATCGATGCCTGGTAATTAGCACAATAGGTGACAGGTTCAGTGTGAATTTTTGAAAGTATTAGGAAGGAATATTGAATTTCATAAATAAGCTTAAGCTATTCTACTTTATCAGAATAGCTTAAGCTGTATGATACTTTATTGTTCACTTACAGGTTAAAATCACCCTAAATTCAACTTATTCAACCGTAACCGATTTTGCTAAATTTCTTGGCTGATCAACATCTGTACCTTTAATAATAGCAACATAATATGAAAGTAATTGCAGTGGTAAGGTGTAAACAATCGGTGCAATTATGTCATCACAATGCGGTACGTTAATAACCTTCATAGTGTCGTCACTGGCAAAATGTGCATCTATATCAGCAAATACATACATTAAACCACCACGAGCACGTACTTCTTCTACGTTTGATTTTAATTTTTCAATTAAATCATTTCTCGGTGCAACAACAATAACTGGCATTTCAGCATCAATAAGGGCTAGCGGGCCATGCTTAAGTTCACCAGCGGCATAAGCTTCTGCATGAATATAAGAAATCTCTTTGAGTTTAAGTGCACCTTCCATCGCAATTGGGTATTGATCACCACGACCTAAGAATAATGCATGTTGTTTGTCTGCAAAATCTTCCGCAAGATCTTCAATTGAAGGCGCTAATGCCAATACTTCTTCAAGTTTGTTAGGTAAGGTTAATAGCGATTTAGCAATGCTTTCTTGTTGTGCTACCGGCATACCGTGATGTTTACCTATCGCCAGCGTCATCATTAACAAACCAACAAGCTGAGTTGTAAATGCTTTCGTTGAAGCTACACCTATTTCAGCGCCCGCTTTTGTCATAAATGATAAATCTGATTCTCGAACTAACGATGAACCCGGTACGTTACAAATACTTAAACTTGATGTGTAGCCAATTTCTTTTGCTAAACGTAAAGCCGCTAATGTATCAGCTGTTTCACCTGATTGTGACAAGGTTACAATCATTGAGTTTTTAGGCACAAATGATTTACGGTATCTAAACTCACTCGCGATTTCGATATTACAAGAAATACCCGCAAGCTCTTCTAACCAATAACGTGCAACCATACCTGAATGGTAACTAGTACCGCAGGCAATTATTTGTACGTGTTCAACATTTTTAAAAATGTCGTCAGCGCCATTACCAAAGGTTTCTATATTAAGTTCAGTTCCTAATAAACGCCCTTCTAGCGTGTTTCTAATAGCTGAAGGTTGTTCATAAGTTTCTTTAAGCATGTAGTGACGGTATTCACCTTTATCACCACTATCATGGTTTACCGAAGCTTCTTTTGCTTCTCGCTCGATTGGGTCGCCATTAGCATCAAATATATTAACGTTAACACGAGTAACTTCAGCAACATCACCTTCTTCTAAAAAGGCAAATTTTCGAGTAACGGGTAATAAGGCCATCATATCTGAAGCAATGAAGTTTTCGCCTAAGCCATAGCCTATAACTAATGGACTTCCTGAACGCGCAACAATAATACGATCTTTATCTGTACTATCCATTACAACAGTACCGTAGGCACCTTCAAGTTGCTGAACAGCTTTTTGTACTGCTGCTAATAACGTGTCACTCGTTTTTAGTTCATGATGAACTAAATGGCCAATAACTTCGGTATCAGTTTGAGAAACAAACTCATATCCTAAACCTTGAAGCTGTTTACGTAATGCTTCATGATTTTCAATAATACCATTATGAACAACCGCGATATTGCCGCTAGAAAGATGAGGGTGAGCATTTACTTCGCTTGGAGAACCATGTGTTGCCCAACGAGTATGAGCAATACCTGTACCGCCAGATAACGGTGTTTCCTGTAATGCTTGATCTAATTCCTGTACTTTACCTAAACGCTTAACACTGGTTAATTTGTTATGCTGATCTATTGTTGCAATTCCTGCTGAATCATAACCTCTGTACTCTAAACGTTTTAGTCCTTCGACCAAAATATCAGCTACGTCACGTTGTGCTACTGCACCGACTATGCCACACATAGTTTATATCCTTTATTTTTAATTAGCTGACTTGGCGCATATTATGTTTACGCCTTGAGCTATTAGCTGCAATCTTACTGATTCAGATAAATCATCATCAGTGATGAGGGTGTGTATTTGTTGCCATCCTAATTCTAAGTTAGGTATTTTTTTTGCTATTTTATATGATTCAATCATAACAATAACTTCACGCGAAACTTCTGCCATGACACGACTTAAGCCGGTTAACTCATTAAAAGTTGTTGTTCCGCGATCAATATCGATACCATCGGCACCAATAAATAGCTGATCAAAGTCATAAGAGCGAAGCACTTGCTCTGCAACTTGTCCTTGAAAAGCTTCTGAATTGGCGTCCCAGGTACCGCCGGTCATCAATAAGGTAGGCTCATTTTCTAAGGCATGAATTTCGTTAGCTATGCTAAGTGCATTAGTCATTACAACTAAACCTTGTTTGCTTTGAAGTTCACTTACTAAAGCCGAAGTAGTTTGGCCACTATCAATAATAATTCGATTATGATCTCGAACGAGTGTTGCTGCATATTTAGCTATTGCTTTCTTTTGTAGAGAAAGCTTTTCACTTTTTGATTCAGTAATCTCTCTAGGTAAAGCTATGGCTCCACCATAACGCCTTAATAACAAACCACTATTTTCTAGTGAAGCTAAATCTTTTCTAATAGAAACTTCTGAAATATCAAACTGCTTAGCCAAACTATCAACGCTCACTTCTCCGTTGATATTAAGTTCGGTAATAATGCTATGACGACGCTGTTGAGTATTTCTTTTAGACATAATGTATTAGATAAATTACCAGTTAACTTTCACTTTGAACGCTATTATCTTTCATTTCGAAACCTTTTGCAATTTATCCCCTAAAAAATAGACAACATATTATTTACATGACACGCACTAAAAAACAAATGTTTTTTATAAATAATGAAGTGATGATCGGGTGATTAAATTAGCAGATAGTAATTATTTTAGAAGAGACAAGGTAGTAAATTATGCTTAAAAAAGTTTTCTGCATCCAAAATACATACATAACCGTTTAATAGAGTATGCTTATTCATAAGTTTTAAATGGCTGGAGTTACAATGGAACATGAAGAGCACTTAAATTGGCTAATATTTGTTACCAACAAACTCTATTATTCGACGATAAGAAATTAATTAGCCAATAGGTAATCATACTCTGGTGTTTTTACGAATTTATCTGCCGCCTGTTGTAAGCGTTGAGCGATTGCCTTGTCCGTGCCTTTATTCAAAGCAATATAACTAACCCGCTGATTCTTCATAGTGATTTTTTTATAATGAATTCCTATGTTGGGCCTATTCATAGCCTGTAGTTGCGCTCTTGCATTATTCGGATCGGTGTAAATCAAATCAACTCGACCATTGGCTAATAAGCTAATCATTTGTTCACGTGAAGAAACAATGTATAAATTCTTTTTATCAGAAAAACCCGCAGCAACAAGCTCCTTGTGCTCAGCTGAATTTAAAATAACAGCAATAAGCTTTTCTTTTGCTTGCTCTATCGTATCAACATAGTTTTCTGTCTTACTTTCTAATGAAATAAAGACACGTGCTGGACGGCTCACTTTAATTATCCAATAAAAACTATCTTCCCGCTCAGGTGTTCTGATCATACTTAAAATTAACGTATTGGGATTTTTTTTAGCGATTGAAAATGCACGAGCCCAAGGCATAAACGCAACACTAGCCGTAAGCTGTGCTTCAGCTAATATTGCGTTAAGAATGTCAATAGTCGGACCTTTGTTTTTGTCTTTTTCCGGGTATTGAAGTAAAGGGTGAGCATTAGCAACAACCTTCAACTCAACCGATATATCGTCTTTTGCAATAGAGTATAAAGGTTGAATAAAAAGTAAATAAGATAACCATATTAGAATTTTTCGTGACATAAAACACGTTACTCAATTATTATATAAATATCGTTAGTTACATAAAATACTAACGATAAACTATTTTTTTACCGGTCGTGGCCAATTTTGTATATTACGTTGTCTAGAACGGGCAACCGCTAAGTCATTATTATCAACTTCTTTCGCAATAACAGACCCTGCACCTACGGTGGCAGTTTCGCCAATAATAACAGGCGCAACTAAAGAGCTATTTGAGCCAATGAAGGCATTATCCTTAATAATTGTTTGTGCTTTATTAACACCATCATAATTACAAGTAATAGTACCAGCGCCTATGTTCACTTTTTTCCCAATAAGTGTATCGCCAAGATAGGTTAAATGTCCGGCTTTACTGCCTTCGCCCAACGTAGTTTTCTTCATTTCAACAAAGTTACCCACATGTGAGTCTTTGTGCATCACTGTGCCAGGGCGAATTCTAGCAAAAGGACCTACTGAACAACTTTCACCAATAACCGCATCTTCAATAATAGTATTAGGTTTAATTTCAACATTATCATTAACGGTACAATTTTTAAGAATACAATTTGCACCAACTTTTACACCATTGGCTAAGACAACTTTACCTTCAAAGATACAATTAATATCGATACTTACTTCACTACCAACGGTTAAAGATCCGCGAATATCAATACGAGCAGGATCGCGCAAACTTGCTCCTTCAATCATCAATGCTTCCGCTAAACGTGCTTGGTAAGCGCGCTCTAAAGTCGCTAATTGCACTCTATTATTTGCACCTTCCACTTCAACTTCAGTCTCAGGGTGAGCAGTCGCAATCAATTTACCTTCATTATGAGCTGCCGCTATGATATCTGTTAGGTAATATTCACCTTGTGCATTCTCGTTAGAAAGACCACTTAACCAGCGCTTTAAGTCTCCACCATTAGCTAACAAAATACCGGTATTCGCTTCTTTAATCGTAAGTTGCTCTGGCGATGCATCTTTTTGTTCTACAATCCCTACCACTTGATCGTCAACACGGACGATGCGGCCATAACCAGAGGGGTTAGTTAAGTGCACAGTTAAAAGCGCCATGCCATTACTAGGTTTAGCTTTTAGTAAGTTTTCTAAAGTAGAAACCTTGGTTAATGGTACATCACCATATAAAACCAATACATCTTCATCGTCAGTCAAAAATGGCGACGCTTGATCAACCGCATGACCTGTACCTAACTGTTCGGTTTGCTCAACAAAAGTTAAATCCTTACCTGAATCATCACCTGTTAATGTAGCTTTAAGCACATCGCCACCGAAACCATAAACAACATAAATGTTTTCAGCGCCTAAGTAGCGTGCGCTATCAATAACATGTGAAACCATTGGTTTATCAGCAACAACATGAAGTACTTTAGGTAAAGAAGAGCGCATACGAGTACCTTTACCCGCGGCAAGAATAACGACAGAGAGAGACATGATAAATCCATTCAAATAAATATATTGTGTATGCTTATTATTGTACCTACCTTTGCACTCGCTTTGCTATTAATTTTATTTATTGTGCTCTATTAAAAATAAAATAAGTGCTCGCCCCTGCACAGCTTGTGTGCGACTTTTCTTTTTCTCGCCCTCTATTTAAGCATCATAGCAAGATAAATAATAACGCACGAAAACATTAACAATATAAAACAATAGGTTACTCTTTATTTGTAGCTTGGTATATTTTTTGCGATACCTCTATCAATATTGAATATAGAGTGATGAACAAGATATGAATGTAAGAGTTAAATTAACGAAGATAAGAGATAAACCTGTAGGCCATGCTGTTCTGCTTGCCCCTTAAGGAATGACGATGAACACATTAAATAATTATAAATACTTCATGGTTGATGTATTTACTGAGCAACCTTTTCACGGTGTACCTTTACCTGTTTTTTCTGACGCCAGTGGTTTGTCCGATAGACAAATGCAACAAATTTCAACTGAACTAAATGCGAGTTGTACCATTTTTTTACAAAGGGCCGATAAAAATAATCGCCGAGATATTAGAGTTTTTTCAAAAGAATGTGAATTACCTTGCAGCGTTCATGCGATTCAAGCAGCAAGTTATGTTTTAGCGAGCACTGTTATCCCGTTAATAAACAACCATAACCTTATTTCTTTTTCATCAACAATGAAGGGGCATGAAAAAATTATAAACAGTCATGTTTCTAAAAATGATGATGGTGAAATAGGTATTATCCAACAAACTTATGATACGCATGCTGCTATAGATTATTACACACCTACAACTGAAGAGTTGGCGGCAATGCTGTCCCTTAACCCTGCTGATATAGGCTTCGATAACTATCGCCCGTTAATTGTTTCCTGCGGTATCCCTTATTTGATTGTTCCGATTATGTCTTACACGGCAATACGTGAAGCTAAATTCAATGAAGCTGCTTGGAGTAATTCTTCAGCACCGAGTTCGTTAGCACAGGAAATACTGCTTTTCGCTAATAATACCGATGATAATTCTGCCGACTTTCATGCTCGTTTGTTAGGACCTACTTTTGCTCATAATGAAGATCCACCTATTGGTAGTGTAATTCCCGCTTTTGCTAGCCACATTTGTGATCACCCTCATATACAAAAAGGTACACATGTTTTCGGTATTCAAAGGGGTGACAATAATGGCCGTCAAAGTCACTTTTTCATTGAGATGGATAATCAACAAAGTAAAGATTTAACCATACGTGTTGGTGGTTATGCTGTATTGGTGGGAGAAGGACAAATCAGAGTTTACTAAGACATTCATTTTATAATCGATAAAATAACCTACCCATTCCATTTCACTCTCTGGATTTCACATGTGAAGCGGAATGGTTTTTTACGATTGCAATTCAAAAAACCTAGTGCTATAACCAATAACTTTTCTAAAATTAACAGACTACATTAATCAACATGAAATATATTATTGGCGCTTATGCTACCGCTCCTTCGGGCAATGCTTGGGATAAAAATAAAGAATCAGATTACTATCAACAATTAAAGGATATTGAATCTATTCAAGGTTTGGAGCATCCATTTACCGGCGAATTACATACCCATGATGATGATTGGTTTCTAGAGAACATTGACCCACAATGGCAATTTGTATTTACGTCTATTCCTGGTGTTATGGGCAACCTTGGTAAAAACCCTCATTTTGGCATTGCCTCAAATAACGAAGAAGGTAGGTTAGCCGCTATCGCGTTTTATCAACAAGCCCTGCAAGCGATAGTAAAATTAAATACTCACTTGAACAGGCAAGCAGTACCTTTCATTAAAATTCATACTGCGCCAAGAATCACGGCTGAGGCTAAATCATCTGTCGCGGCTTTACAAAAATCCTTTGAAACCATGCAATCTTGGGATTGGCAAGGCGCAAAACTGGTGATTGAACATTGTGATGCGTATGTTGAAGGTCAAGCAGCGCAAAAAGGCTTTATGTCGCTAGAAGATGAAATAACCGCTATTCAAAACGTTAACAGTAAACATGATGCCGACATTGGTATTAGCATTAATTGGGGACGCTCTGCGATTGAAACACGTAGCGTTGAAGGCCCAATACAACATATAAAACAAGCTTATGACTGTGGTTTATTAAAAGGTATTATTTTTTCAGGCGCATCAGGTGTTGAAGGACCTTACGGTCAATGGCGTGATACCCATATGCCGCATGCCCAAGCGCTTGATGTACCAAGTTTTGCAGAAGGTTCTTCTTTAACGCTTAATGAAATAGAACGATCTCTTGCACAATGCCAGTATGAAAAACTTGGTTTTCTTGGCGGAAAAATAGCAATACGCCCGAATGATATAAGTGTCAACGAACGTGTTTCTTATATAAAAAGTTTACTTTCGTTACTTGATAAAGTGACCAGTAAATAAGTTTTTACCCACGAGCAGTAATGGGGAATAACTCAAAACGTGTTAAGTAAATTAACACGTTTCTATTAAACGAATCTTACCAATCAAGCCCTTTTTGCGCCTTTACGCCAGCCTTAAAAGCATGTTTGATCGGTTGTACTTCTGACACGGTATCAGCCAACTCAATTAAACGACGATGGCAAGCCCGACCAGTAATAATGACGTGTTGCATTTTAGGGCGGTTATTTAACGCTTCAATAATTTCATCTAACTCAATATAACCATACTTCACCATGTAGGTCATTTCATCAAGTAAAACAATGCTAAGAGTTTCGTCGCTCAGCATTTCTTTGCTTATTTGCCAAGCCACTTTCGCTGCGGCTATATCAGTTTCTGTGCTTTGTGTTTCCCATGTAAACCCGGTACCCATTACATGATGTTGAACAGGAAATTGTTTTAGAATGTTCATTTCACCACATTCCCACTTACTGCCTTTAATAAATTGCACCACACCGGCTTTTTGACCATGACCAATAGCGCGCAATACCGTACCAAAACCTGAGGTACTCTTACCTTTGCCATTACCTGTGATTACCACGAAAACACCACGTTCTTCGGTCGCTTTAGCGACACGTTCGTCGACTTTGGCTTTAATTTTTTTTTGGCGTTCAATGTGTTTTTGTTCTTTGTCGTTATTAATGATGTCTGTCATTAGTTTCCTCTTTTACTATTTTTCAATTCGCATCGTTATTTTAAGATGATTAATCATTACTTATTAGTATTAGCTTTCCAGTTTCTGGATCTTTATATACTTGTCCCATCGACTGGTAACCGGCTTGGCTTTGTAACTTATTTTTTAATGCTTCAGGGGTGGATGTCAGTTCTTTACCGACAGAGTCAACGGGTTGAACTTTCTCAACATTTTCTTGTTGATTCACGTCAAAGTGTTGTGCAATCTCAGGACTTAAAGCCACCAGTGCGGCAATTAGCCCACAAGAAAAAACCAGCATAATATCAATCAAGTTGGCTAAGGGGCCTAAAGGCTCTTGTTCTTGACTGTCAAATTGGCTACTGCGCCATGAATTACTCATACGTTCAGCTCATCGTCTAACTGTTGCATGGCATTGTCATACCAACGTCTACGCATACGTCCTAAAACGAAACCCATAACACCGGCAAGTAAACCGATAATGGTGGTATCAAACGCTACTGTCATCGCAGTAGTTAAAATACTAATATCACCCGTTCCTAATGCAGATAACCCTGGCCCTAACGGAATTAATGTCCCCATTAAGCCCAACATAGGGGCAATACGGGTAATAAAGTCAGCGCGCTCTATCCGTTTTTTGCCTTGTTTAATTAGCTCTGTTCTTTGCTTGGCCGCCATCAGCGCAGGAATCACTGAAAAACGTTCGCCAATGGCTAAACCAAATTCGTACACGGCTAATGCGGTGAAAAATAATAAGCCCCACACTACCGGTTGCAATAACCATGACGTGATTAAATGCATTAACTCTAACGAAAAACCATACAACATATTAAGACTCTACTTTCGGTAATTGACGACGAGAACGCAGATAACCAGTAAGCACTAACAGTAATAGCACAGCGATCACACCCAACAATAAATAGCGCTGCTCAGATGATTGTTCGGTATTTGCTTCATCTGAAGCTTTATCAGCTGCTGAGCTTGAACTAGCTTTAGCGTCATCTGTATTTTTTACTTTTAATTCAGTACTAATTTCTTGAATATGTTGAACCCCAGAAGCAGCATCACCTACTGGCGTATGATTAGCCGCAGCTAATACCTCAGCTAATTGACGATTAACCTCTGCTGACAACATCGGTTTAATAAAGTCATAAATAGGGTGGTTTGCGTGCGTGTGACCGCTACCTGGAATACCATTTTCTATAATGTTTTTAGCAAATTTTTCGGCCAGTGCTTGTTGCGTTGATTGATCCGCTTGCCAAAAACCTTTTTCAATCGCCACTAACATCACTGCTAAGATATTACTTTGCACATGCACGTTATGTGCTTGTTGTAAGAATTCATCTAAACCAATGTCTAAACTATCATCAATATAGATCGCTTTTAAATCTTCCCATACCCACGAACGAATAATTTCTGGACTTGTTGCTTGCCAACCCCAAAGGTTCTCAATAAATTCACTGCCCATAGTTCGTGCGCCAGCGTAACCTTGTTTCATTAAGGGCTGGATCCATTGTCGATTAAGAAAGCGTCCGCGCAGCTCTGACAACAAAGCTGTTTGCAGTGGCTCTATTGACATATTTTTACTGTTTGCATGCGAGATAACAAAACTGTTTGGTTGTTTACCTGCAATCGTTTCAATGGCTAAATTTAAGCCGCCAAGATAATCATAAGCATCGTTATTATCAATTAAGCCATAAAGGTTACTTGCGCGCCCTAAATACGTATTATTAACATGAGCTAATTGTTCGCGAAATAAGGATTGAACATTACTGCCCATTTCAACATTCTCATTAGGCACACCATAAGCATGGCTCATACGTTTAATATAAGCGTCGCCTAATTCTTTTCGCTCTTGCCAAGCACCTGAACGTTCAGCTAAACGGTTAATACCTGCGCCATAAGCGCCGGGCGCCGTTCCAAAAATACGATAACTGGCTTGACGACCTAACAACTCAGGGCTTATATCGCTATTTGAACGTAATAAGGCTTGCGCTTCACGTAGCCAATTACTGGCAACCATATTACTGGTTAACGGTTCATCAAAGGCATGCTTTTCATTTTCAATAATATGGTCAACAGGCTTTAACGCGGCGTGCAAAGCCATGATAAGCGCAGGGTGATCGCGTTCAATAGTATTTTTACTTGCTGCTAGCGCCAATAAAACCGATCGATCTAGCCATGCTAATTGCTGAGCATATAAATCGCGGAACAATCCTGAGGTTGTAAAAACAATATCTCTACGTTGAGTACGCTCTTTATCAAGCGGTATCAAGGTTAAAGACTTTAATATGCCTCGACGATTCCATACTGGTTTTACCCCAAGCATGTCCATACCAAAGGCAATCATAGCGCCTTCGTCACGAACAGCATCAGACGCCCATAAAATAACGGCCTCTTTATGGGTTTTATCGACAATAGGATTTTCAGATCGCGCTTTACTTGCTAACTGTTGACCGGTAGCAAAACCCAGTTGTGATGGAATTAAGCTACCATCTAAGGCATAAAAGTTACGACCTGTTGGCAGCGCATCAGGTGTTCTTATCGGGTCATTGCCTTTACCTGGCGCAACAAAACCGCCATTTAAGGCGTTTAAAAAGGCTGACATTTCACTTTTTGGTGATTTAATCAGGTTTTCTCTAATTTGATTACGCTGAGTATCATTAAAATCTAACTCGCCTTTTTCAATAGATGTCATCATGGTTTCAATGGCATTTTCTTGCCAATCTTTGCCATAAATGTGTAAGCCTAATGGCATAAAATCTTCTTGTAACTTAGTTAGGTAATGCCCGACTTCATGCAATAAAAAGTCATCATCAACCTCGCCAAAACCAATACCACGTACTTGTAGTTCTTCATCCATACTTGCCACAAGTTCGTCAGTTAAATTTAAGACCTTAATTTTATGACGCAGGGCTTTAATGGCTTTTTTCTTGGTGTCGATATTCGATGCCGCTTCGGCACTTTCAATTAACTGTCGCAATTGTAATAGACCATCGTACAGCTCTGTGGTTGCTAAAGGCGGAGTTAAGTGATCTAACATCACCGCAACACCTCGACGCTTGGCTTGAATACCCTCACCTACGCCATCTACAATATAAGGATAAACACTGGGAATGTTGGCAATGATTAATGACGGATAATCACTTGCCGATAAACCTACCGCTCGTTTAGGCAAAAACTCATACGTAGAATGTCGACCTAAATGCACAATAGCATTCGCCTTAAACACATCACGTAAGTGATAGTAAAATGCTAAATATTGGTGTGGCGGTGGAAATGTCATATTGGCATGCAATAACTCTTCATTAAGCTCCCAACCTCTTGGTGGTTGTGGGCCTAAAAAGATATTACCAAACTGCACACCGGGTAACAAAATCTCATCATTCCAAACCATGGTTTTACCCGGCACACTACCCCAGCCACGTATGCCTTCAATTTGCATATTAAGCAACGCATTTTTAAGTTCTTCGGCTTGGTTAAATTGTTTTGCCAACACAGTGTTGTTTTCAAGTTTCAGCGAAATAATACGCTTATATTCTTGTGTAAGCTGCGCCAATAAGTTTAACGCACGGTCACGACCTTTATGTCTTATGCCGTCTAATGCGTGATGTAGATCAATTGAGGTACTTTCTACATTGTTGAGTAATGCCGTTAACACTGAACCTTGCTCAATGATGGGGAGCTGCGCTAGTTGCTGTGCGCCTTGTTGAAAAAGGTAAAATTCAATTCTGGCATGTAAATAACCCAGTGGCCCATCAACCATTTCAGCTTTAACAATATCAGGTAAGGTATCAAAGTAAGTTTGATACTCTCTGGCCGACATTTTATTGATTAACGGTGCCATTTGGTTAAGCGCGCCAGCGTCTTGCGGTAAATTTACCGCTTTTAATTGTAAAAGATCTAACAGTTCATCAGCAGACTTAGGAAAGTCAGCCTCTGGACCAAGATCATAACCTTGCGCTTTTAATGTTTGTAATATGTGCCATAACGATTGTTGTACATCTAAGTTATCGGCACCAATATTATGACGACCGGGCGGGTGATTATAATAAACAATAGCGACTTTTTTAGCCGCGTTATCAAGTCTGCTTAAGGCTAACCAAGCATCAACTCGTGCCTGTAAACGTATAACTTCCTCTGTTAGCACTTCGCTCATTGAAATACTTGCACCCGTTGCTTTATCGAGTTTCTCACTTGACGCTAAGGCGAGAATATGAGGCTGAGAAACACCTTGTAACTCAGGCATGGCAACGCGGTAATGTACGGTATCGCTCGGTAACCCGGTGGGTGAAAGCTTATATTCAAGTGCGCTTAATTCGGTCATTCTTATCCCTTTAAATACAGGGATATTCAATTCATTAAATTTTTGAGTGACAGATTCGCGGCCTTCACCACCGCCAATAACAAAATCTTGCAATGCAATAAGTGCTAACGGTTGTGTTGATTTAATTTGACGAATAATGTCAATGGCTTGCTCGCTCGATTTACCCCAGCCAGCCAGTACTGATATACACTGCCACTGAGGTTGACATAATTGTTGATGTAACTGCCATTGCCCAGGTTGATCGCCCGTATCATGATCAACAATGAATACGATGGGTGCACTTTGATTTTCAGCGATTTTTTTGTTTAATTGCGTCTCGTTAATGAGCTGCTCTTGCCAATAGAAACGAATAGGTTGCAGAGGTAAAACACGCTTTGCCTGATCTATTAATGTTTTGCTACTTGGTGTTACGTTTGTAAGCGTATTTACTTTCAGCCACTTAAATAATTCTCCTAGGTTTTCTTTACCTTTATTTTGCCAATAAGCTCGCGCTTGTAGCCAAGCAGCAAACTGTGGCCACTGTGTTTGCTTTAGAGTAAGTGCTTGCAAGTAATTATCTTTATCAATTGAAGCCATTAAATCTTGTACTTGTTTACTGGCCAGCGCCGCAACATTACCACCTTGTGCATCGTTATGTAGCACCATTAAACGTCTATCGGTATTCAATACCCACCGCGTTTGCTTGTTTTCATAAGTTAATGCTAATAACCGCTCTACGGATTCACCAAATACGCCAGCAATAATTAACCCTTGATGTTGATTAATTAACTGCTGTATTTCTGTGTTTGTTAGTTGATTCAATTGACTAACACTGCGAATGCTAACACCAGTAGTGAACGCTTGATTTTCCAATGCTTGATTATCTAAAAACTGGTGAGCGCCCGCAACAATGGTTGCTGCGGATCGATCTGAAACAAACGCCAATAATTTAGTTTCTTTGGCATTTGACATAAAACTGCTAAGCAAGGCAATGAATAAGAAGCTAATAAGGCAATAATATTTCATAAAAAATCTCATAAAAAAAACGTTACTTACATAACGCTTTATCAATAGAACAAAGTGAACAATAAGGTGAATGCTAAATAGATGAACTAGGTAGCAATAATCGCCCTATAAATAACGGGTTTTATCAAAAATACGTAATGATAACGTTGGATTACTCGGTAAATACCAATGCATATATGACGCAAGAATATTGTTATGTTGATAAACAAACTCACCTGCTCGTTCACTGGGGTGATGCGTTGTTTGATAACTAGGTACTAATTCAACATCAGCACTGGAGTAATGAAAGCTATGACCTCGCATTCTATTGTTAATCGATATATCTTCAGAAACGTTGCTTTTATCTTGCGCAAAAGAGGGTAAATCAACCCATTGAGAGCCTATTGCAGCAAGCTTTTTCTGCATTACCGCTTTGCCTGGTACAAGCCCAAGCATAGAGAACTCTTGCCCTGACATATCCGTTAGTTGATCAAGCAAATACAACATCCCCCCACATTCAGCAACAATAGGTTTATTACTTGCGGCAAAGTCTCTTACATCACTAATAAAAGATATATTATTCATTAGCTGTTCAGCATAAAGCTCTGGATAGCCACCCGGAATATATAAAATATCGCCTTCAGGCAAGTGAGCATCCGCAATGGCTGAACAATAAACCAGCTCGGCTCCAGCTTGTTCTAAAAATGAAATGTTGGCCGCATAAATAAAACTAAAAGCATTATCTTTTATAATAATAATGCGTGTGCCTGCGAGCGCCTGTTTAGTTATAACGTCTTTATCACTCTGGCTTGCAACGCTAAAGAACTCTACTTCGGCTGGTAAATCAGCTAAGCCGGTATTGCCGATATGGCTTGCCGCTTTATCTAACTGAGCATCAATATCACTGAGCTCTTGTGCGAGCACTAAACCTAAGTGACGCGCTGGCAGGGTAATAACATCATCTTTAGGGATACGGCCAAAAAATCGAAACTCTTCTGGTAAACAGGTGCTTATCAGCTCAACATGACGATCGGTATTAACGCGATTGGCAATAACGCCGGCAAAAGGGAGATTTTTTCTAAATGTTGCCAAACCGTAAGTAACAGCCGCGAATGTTTGTGCCATTGCTTTCGCGTCAATCACGCCAAGTACTGGTATATTAAAATATTCGGCTAAGTCGGCACTACTCGGTGTGCCATCAAACAGTCCCATAACGCCTTCAATTAAAATAAGATCAGATTCCATCGCAGCACGATGCAATAGCGCTTGGCAGCCTTCCTCACCTACTAACCATAGATCTAATTGATACACCAATTCACCACTGGCTTGTCGTAAAATCATTGGATCAATAAAATCAGGGCCTACTTTAAACACCGTTACCTTACGACCTTGATCTCTATGGTAACGGGCAATAGCCGCTGTAACCGTGGTTTTACCTGAGCCAGAATGAGGTGCAGCAACAATCAATGCTGGGCACATAACGCCACTGCCTGCTTTATGCTCTACCTGCTTTTGAAAAGGAAGTGTTTTATTGTCTACTGCCATGAGATGCTTCTTTTATATTAATTACGGTTAGTGGTTATTATTACGAGTAATAGCATTAGTATTTATCGCTTTATCGGTAAAGAAGTGACTGATTGTAAAATCAATTACGATAGCCGAGATAACATAGAAGATAGGATTAGAAATCGATTTAAAATAATATTTCTCAACACGAGTTGCGTATTCTACCCATGATAAATTAGGGAAATTACCTGAGAATGCATAATAACTACCATTTGAGATAAAGAAAGCAACCGAGCTAGCAATAAATAGGCTTAACGCAACTTTAATAACATTATTTTGCCAAGCACTCGTTTGCCAATTAGGTTTAGTATAAAAACCGGCAGTAAACATAACAGCATAACTAAACACTAATGCTGGATAAGAGGTCGTGATGCAATCACCAAATTGTCCTCGATAATAAGAGGAAGCAAGATCGATAGTGACCGACAGAATATAGAAAACCCAGAACATTTTAATGTTACGTAAATACATTCCTGCTAAGAAGAAGATAGCAATTGAGGCACTAGGCAAATGATTAAAACTAGAAAAATGATGTGTTCGTGTAGCAAGCATTAACAATACTAATACTGAAAATACGGCAATAAGTATATTCAAAGGGGCTTTTTGATCAGTTGATTTCATAACGTTCTCATTAAATAAATAGTTATTTAACGGTGTAGGAAATCAAAGGCAGTAGATGATAAAAAGACTATTTAACTCTGTAAGCGTAATCGATTTAGCCTATTTTCATAGATAATCGGCACGAATGAGAGGTAATCAAGACTTCACGCTGCCATTTAGGAAATGTTAACTAAATTCAGCACATATACTTATCTCTGAATCACCGCCCACCGCAGTTGTCGAGTATGCCTATTTATAGTAGAAAACATCTATAAAACGCTATAAACACTTAATAAATGAAAATAAATAGGGTTGATTAGGCCGGTCTCCGGACTTCTGATCATTGCATTTGCAACACCTTCCCATACAGCACTAACGTAATATTCTACTTAGCGACTCAATACAGTGGTTTTGTTGCTGCTCACAGTTACCGTTGCGGGGGCAGTACTGGTATTTCACCAGTTTCACGTTTCACCTTCATGGCATTATTGTGTGATAAATCACCAGAGACGATAAATCAATCGAATAATGTTTGAAGACACCTAAATCTGCGCAAATAATACGTGATGGCCTCAAGTTATTCAACAACTAACACAGCTAAATGGCAAGCAGTGCTACCCACATTTACAGTTGAGAATATTTGCATTGAACCTGAGCATTGATTTAGTTACGCTACGCGCCCTTTAAAATTATGATAAAACGTTAAGGTCTGTTGACCTTTCGCGGTTAAATTTTGTTATTTAGTATTAAAAATCAATGAACACACACTTATATTTAGCCCGCCATGGTCAAACACAATGGAATGCAGTGCATCGCTATCAAGGTCAATTAGATAGCGAATTAACACCGTTGGGTAAAGCGCAATCGAAACAGCTTGCACAATTGGTTGCTAATAAAAAAATAGACACTATTATTTCGTCTTCTCTTGGGCGCGCGATGAGCACCGCCATGATTTGCCAACAGAAGTTGAACGTTCCTGTTATTAACTTAGAAGCGATTACCGAGCGAAATTTAGGCCGCTGGCAAGGGCAATATGTCAATGATATTAAAACTGAAAAACATTTTGACGAAATATTACATCAATATACGGCATTGCAACCCACCGATGGCGAAAGTGCGATAGATTGCGGAACACGTATTGATAATGCCCTGCAACGATTAGCAAAAAAACATATCAATAAAAACTTATTAGTGATCTTTCATGGTGAAGCGTTACGTTGTTTTTTAGCAAAGCTAGGTCAACAGTCAACGCGCAATGCTTATGAATTATTCGACAATGGCTCTACCTTTCATTTAACGTATAATCATGACAATAAAAACTTTCAATGTGAAACGTTAACAACGAAGTAAATTAACCATGTTGTGGATAGAAAATATAATCGGCCAAGCCATGTTATTAGCGCCTTATTTCGCTACAACTCTTACAATTTTATTGGCTTTACTGCTTGATAAAACATTAGGCGAAGCTAAACATTATCATTACCTTGTGGGCTTTGGTTGGCTTGCAGACAAAATAGAATTGGCGCTTAATGCAAACTCCTCTCCTGATAAGTTAAAAAATTATTTTCAAAGTATGGCTCAGGCTAATCAGCAACAATCTACTCTAAGAATTAAACTATTAGGCACCTTTGCTTGGTGCTTACTTGTACTACCTCTGCCGACCTTTTATTTTTTGTTTATGAATGATTTAGTCTGGTATTGGCAGATATTACTCGATGCCTGTGTACTTTATTTAGCGATTGGCCTCAATAGCTTACATCAGCATGCTATGCAGATTTACCTCCCATTAAAAGCAGGTAAAATAGAGCAAGCACGACATTTTACCGGTTATATTGTGAGTAGAGAAACTAGCGCACTTTCACCACAAGCAATGTCGAGGGCAACGGTTGAGTCTATGCTCGAAAATGGCCATGATTCGGTTATCGCCTCTATGGTTTATTATATTATCGGCGGCGCGCCATTGGTTATTTTACATCGCTTCGCTAACACGCTCGATGCTATGTGGGGCTACAAAAATACTCGTTTCAATGACTTTGGTTATGCCAGCGCCAAGCTTGATGACTTATTAGGTTTTTTTTCAGGAAAGGTTTGTACGCTACTGTATGCAATACAAGGTAATATTAAACAATCGGTTATCAATGCTTATCAGCAAGGTAATCAATATAAAAGCCACAATGGTGGTTGGGTGATGGCGGCTGGCGCTACCGTGATGAAAATAACACTCGGCGGCAATGCCTTGTATCATGGTAAAACCGTTACTTCACCAACCTTAGGTTTAGGAAGATCGGTCAGCATAGACGACATGCCACGCAGTATCACATTAGTAAAACGGGCTGCGATCCTGTTAGTTTTTTTTGTGCTTATCTTGCAATTGAGCTGTTATTTTAGTTACCACGATAGCTAACGCTATATTTAAATTTATTACTTTTAGGGAAAACTTTTGGCTCTTATTCACGGTGGACAATTACAGCGAGTGGCGAAACAATTTAACATTGCCCCTGAAAACTGGTTAGATTTATCTACCGGTATAGCCCCACTTAGCTATCCTATTCCATCAATACCTGAACAGTTGTACCAAGTATTACCTCAACCCAATAGTGCGTTAGAAACTGCCGCCAAAGGTTATTACAACACTAACAGCTTACTAATCACTAACGGTAGCCAAGCGATAATAAAGCTCTTACCGACGTTATGGCATGAAGAAAATAAACATTCAACAACGGTTTATTTACCTGAGCAAGGCTATAAAGAACATGCCTTAGCGTGGCAAACAGCCGGTTTTATAGTGTGTTGGTATCAAGACACTTTACCTGAAATTACCGAGATTAAAGAAAATTCGGTGTTGGTGGTGATTAATCCAAATAATCCAACCGGACAGCTCTATCAAAAAGCAACGTTGCTCAGCTATCAACAAAAATTAGCGCAAAGTAATGGTTTATTCGTTATTGATGAAGCCTTTATTGACGTAATTGAGCCGGCGCAATCAATGGCTAATATAAGCATTAGCAACAGCGACAAAAACACCTTGATATTACGCTCATTTGGCAAGTTTTTTGGTTTAGCTGGAATTCGTATTGGTTTTTTAATCGGTAACGACGATTGGTTAGCAAGGTTTAGTGATCACCTTGGTCCTTGGCAAGTTAATGGCCCGGCACAGTTTATTGCGCAAAAAGCCCTAGAAGATAAACACTGGCAAAGGCAGCAACAACAAACCCTAAAAACGTTAAGCAGCCAGTTACAGACATTACTCACTGAAAATTTACCCATGCAACAAATAACGACAATATCTGGCACTGCTCTATTTCAAACGGTTTATTTTAAAGCAGGTAGAGACGATACAAGCCTTGAGAATAAAAACATTGATGGCAAAAAAAGTGCTGAAAATTACTATATTGCGTTATGCAAACAAGGGGTTTATGTAAGACTGACGGATGATAAGTGTGCATTGCGGTTTGGTATACCAAAAGCAGAAGATTTTGAACGACTCGCTAACGCTTTAGCGAATATAAAAAATTAAATTGACTTTAAAAGGCAAAAAACTAAAACCTAAAAATTAAGAACTAAGAACGTAAAAAGGTAAATGACTGCTCTACCTTTTTACGTTATATATTTTTGTGTGATATCAACGAATCAATTAAAAAGTATAAGTACCTGTTAATTGAAAGTTAACACCGTCAGTCAGGTAATCTTCAGCAACCCTATATTCTTCGTCAAAAAGGTTATTGACTTTACCGACAATAGAAAAGTCCTCTGACACTTGGTAACCTACTGAAATATTAGTTAAAAGTTCTGATTGCAAGGTAACGGTGTTTTTATTATCTTCACTTCTACCTCTAAAATCAAAGACAATATTCGTAGTAAAATCACCAATTTGATAACCCAAAGTATAGGTTACGGTAACTTTTGGACGACGCAATAATGCTTTACCTGTTAACTTGTTTTCTGCTTCTACATAAGCCGCCGCGACTAAATGAGAAAGCTCTCCCGTTTGTAATGAAACCGTTAAATCAACACCTTTAGCGGTAGCAAGATCGACATTAGCTGGCTGCCAATCACCGTCAGCATTGGGTGCCCATGCAATTAGGTTTTCTATTTCAGTATCATAGAAACTTAACTCAACACTGCCATTATTAAATTGATTACGCACAAGTATTTCTGAGCTCTCTACTTTTTCAGGCTTTAACAATGGATTACCCGAACCAGGCCAATATAAGTCATTAAATGTTGGCGCTTTAAAGCCCGTACCTTTACTTAAACTTAATAACCAGTCGTCATTGAATTGATAACCTGCTGAAAGGTTGTAAGTAACTTCTTTGTCTAAGCCATCAATATCGTCTTGACGCACCGCGCCTTCAAATAAAAATTGACCTTCGTGATGACGAGCTTGAACAAATACAGCTGATGCTTTTCGCGCATTTACCTCATAGTCAGAGCTAGTATTTGAAACACGCTCTTTATACCAATCGAAACCACCTGTAAGGTTTGTTTTATCATTTAATTGATACTGGGCAAACAAACCAAATTGGTCTCGTTTCGTGGTGATTTCACTAACTACTTTTGGTGTAGTATTACTTTTGAATGAACCACCTTGGTCTTGCGACTTAGCAAATGAGGTTTCAATTGCAAGTTTATCCGCGTTATAAGCGCCACCTAGTTTAACTGAATAATTTTCATATTCATTTTCATCTGAGCCAGCCGATTTACTGTCGTAATCTGAACCGCCTTTTTCATAATGAGAAACTAAATCAAGGGTATATTCTTTGGATAATTTACTTTGACCATTAACACTAAAAGATTGACGATCATAACCATCATCATCTTCTTGGCCAGCATGTTCTGTTGCGTTAAAGCCATCACTTTCTTCTAAAGCGGCAGCAATAGTCAATGAATTATCTTCATCACCAAGACCGATAGCCGCTTCTGTTTTCCAGTAACCATTACTACCGATACCAGCAGTAACAAACCCTTCTTTGGAATTAAGCTTTTTAGTAAAAATTTGAATCACACCGCCAATAGCATCAGATCCCCAAAGCGCACCTCGAGGGCCTTTTACCACTTCAATACGTTCAATTAAAGCAACAGACATTGAAGAGAAACTCGTGCTACCTGTTGTTGCAGAGCCAATACGAACGCCATCAACTAATACCAGAGTATGATTACTATTAGTACCACGCATAAATACAGAAGAAGATTGACCTGCCCCGCCTAAATTAGCAACAGTAACCCCTGCCACGGTATTAAGTAGTTCAGTAACATTTTGCGGTTGGATCGCTTCAATTTCAGCGCGACCGATAACCACAGTTGCTGAAAGTGATAAAAACTGTTCTTGTTGAGTTCGATTTGCCGTAACAACAATGTTTTCTATGTCAGCACTTTTTTCAGTAACGGTATTAGCGACTGAACTTGATGCTGCAGAAAATAATACTGACGTTACAGCAATTTGAGTAAGTGTTTTCTTGAACTGTGCTTTCTTAAGCTGTGTTTTCTTAAACTGTATTTTCTTAAATAATGTTTTTGCTTTCATATTACCTCGCTCTATGACGCCCGCCGCATCATGTTGATCATTGAGCTATGTATTTTTAGCTCAATGATAATTAAGTAAGTACAAGGTATCGGACTTAAACTTATCGTAACTGCGATAAGTTATTACCGTTGCGGGGGCAGTACTTAATTCTCATAAGTTTCCCTCGTTTCTTACTATAATAAAGTGGAAGTATTTCCACCCTTGAATCTATTTATACCAAATCAATTAAATTGGTATAATACACTTAACGAAGCGTATTAATTCTTATAAATTTCATGTTGATAGTGAAGGCAGTTATAGGGTGTTGCCAGTGGTAACACCCGCTTTTAAAATTTGTTCAATATCGTCCATATGCAAGTATTGCTCGCATATCCCAGCTAAACGTTCTAATTGAGTTTCTCTATGTTGATTAATATCAATAACAGACTGTACGCCATGATCTTGTTTAACCCACTGCAATATCGCGCTGGTTACTGCTCCGTGATCAAAAATGCCATGTAAATAGGTTGCTACAATTTGATTATCTGTTGAGATAAAGCCATCTGTACTTAGCGCACCTACAGACAAATCACTTATTAAAGGTTTTTTAAGTGCTTCACCTTGTGAATGACCACAATGAATTTCATAGCCCAAAACCTCACAAGAAGCGCCAGCTAGGGTGAATGTGCCAGAAACCTGTGTTAAGGTTTTTTCTGCGGTTAGCGTCGTGGTAAAGTCAGCTAATCCTAAGCCTGAAATAGCTCTTTCGCCATTTTCTTCAGCTGTTGATTCAATCGCAAGTGGATCCAATATTTTATTACCTAGCATTTGAAATCCACCACAAATACCGAGCACTTTACCGCCATATCTTAAATGACGATTAATATCCTCTTGCCAGCCTTGAGCTTTTAAAAAGGCTAAGTCTGAAATCACATTTTTACTGCCCGGTAAAATAACTAAATCGCAATTGTCTATCCGTTCACCCATTTTGACATAACGTAAATCTATTTCAGGGTTTAACCTTAATGGGTCAAAATCAGTATGATTACTAATATGTGGCAATAGAGGTACCGCAATAGAAATTTTACTTTGAGTCACTTTATTATCAAGAGCAATAGCATCTTCAGCATCAAGCGCTAAATCATGCAAATAAGGTAAAACACCTAAAACAGGCTTACCAGTACGTTCTTCAAGCCAAGTTAAACCTGATTCTAGTAACTTAATATCACCGCGAAAACGATTAATAATAAAGCCTTTTACCCGTGCTTGTTCTGACGCTGACAATAACGCTAGCGTCCCTACTAAATGAGCAAAAACACCACCACGATCAATATCAGCGACCAAAATAACAGGACAATCTACTTTTTCAGCGTAGCCCATATTGGCAATATCATGTTCACGTAAATTAATTTCAGCCGGACTACCTGCACCTTCCACCATTAACACATCAAACTCTTGTGCAAGCCGGTAATGTGATTCAACCACTGCATTCATCGCCACTTTTTTATAATCGTGATAACTGGTCGCTTCCATATTTGAAAGCGCCTTACCGTGTACAATAACTTGCGCACCAGTATCACTATTTGGCTTTAATAAAATAGGGTTAAAATCAACACGCGGTGCAATATTAGCAGCAATAGCTTGTAATGCTTGTGCTCGTCCAATTTCGCCGCCATCTTCTGTTACAGCACTATTTAGCGCCATATTTTGAGGTTTAAAAGGCGCAACACTAAAACCTCTATTAACAAAAACACGACAAAGCCCTGCCACTACCGTACTTTTTCCCGCATCAGAAGTAGTGCCTTGTATCATTAAAGTTTTCATTTGTGCTCCTTTGGCTTAAGCGATAGAGGAATACCTGCCATAATAAAATCGACTCGTTCAGCTATTACGGCGATTTCTTGATGTAACCAACCCGCTTGATCAACAAAATTTCGTGAAAGCTCTCCTATAGGTACAATGCCATGACCAACTTCATTACTAACAAGCAGTAAATGCACCTCACTTGATTGTGCATAATGAGATAAAGTTTTAAGTAACGCTTGTTTTTCTTGTTGAAAACAATCTTTTTCAGATGAACATAAGCAATTTGTTAACCATAAAGTAAGGCAATCAACTAATATTGTTATCCCATGTTTGTGTTCGCTGTTATGTTTTTTTACTAACTGCTCAATCGCTTTGGCTAGTTCAATAGATGATTCAATTAACAACCAATGAGCAGGTCTTTGTTGTTGGTGTTGCTTGATACGCGCTAACATTTCACCATCTAACGGCTGAGCTGTTGCTAGATAATAAACCTGTGACTGAGTGTTACTTTCAAGGAGCTTAGCTTGCTTTTCGGCAAATGAACTTTTACCAGAGCGAGCACCGCCTAAAATCAAATGAACAGACATTAACTAATAACTCCTGAACTTGTACTTAACATGACATCACCATAGCCAAACACCAATAACGTTAAATAAATAACAATTTCGCTACTTTGCTGAGCTGCGCCTAAACAATCACCGGTATAACCACTAAGTTGCTTATTAAACCAAAATGCTAATAAAGCTCTAAAAATAAATAAAATAACGAACAATAAAATACATTCACCCAAAGGAAGAAACCATAAACTCACTATCAATCCAGTGGCAAACAACGCCATTAAACTTGTGTTCGATAAATGCTGAGCTAGCGGTTTGACTTTTGAGGTAGCATCAAGGGAGACATAAGACATATCGTAAATTAAACTGGTGGCAACTACACGACTCAAGGTGTTTGCTAAAATGAGCGCAATAAGAGGCGATGCAAACGCCATTAAACTTTGATATTTTAGAAATAAAATAATAAATAACGCTGCTGCACCATAAGTTCCTAAGCGACTATCTTTCATAATATTCAGTTTTTGCTCAATGCTCCAACCACCACCAAAGCCATCCCAAACATCTGCCCAGCCATCTTCATGAAAAGCGCCGGTTACTAATAAACTAGCAGCCATAGCAATAAGCACAGCAATTTCTTTTGGTAAATATTCCACGGAAGCAGCATAAATTAAAGAACAAAGGATACCAACCATAAGACCAACTACAGCAAAGTAGCGACTAGATTGATTAAGTTGCTCTGCACTAATTTCAGCAGGTAATCGAACAGGTATGCGCGTGAAAAAACTAACGGCCAATAACAATAGTGTTAATTGAGGTTTTATTTTCTGTTGTAAATTTTGAGTCATTTTATGCTCGAGCTTATGCGATAAACGCTAAACTACCTTTGTTACTGAGGCTTGTTCAAAACTAGCCATATCATTGTAAAAAGCCACAGAAGCTTGAATAAGCGGTAAAGCTAACGCTGCTCCTGTACCTTCACCTAAACGTAATTCAAGGCTTAATAAAGGCTCTACAGTAAGCCAAGTGAGCATTTTCTGATGTCCTTGCTCACCTGAGCAATGAGCAAATATCATATAGTCTTTTACTGCAGGGTTTATTTGTATGGCAACCATTGCTGCGGCAGTACAAGTGAACCCATCAACGACTACATGCATATTATCTTCTGCTGCAGCTAACATTGCTCCTGTAATTTGCACTATTTCGAAGCCACCTAAACACGCTAATAATTGTATAGGATCTGATAATTTATCCGCATGTAATTTAAGCGCTTGTTCAACTACTTGCTGTTTCTTTTTAACAACGTCGTCAGATACGCCAGTGCCCTTTCCGACCGTTTCTACTGCAGAGATATTCATAACAGCTGCCATGATTGCAGATGACGATGTCGTATTGCCAATACCCATCTCACCAAAAGCAATTAAATTGCAGCCATTTTTCTTGGTTTTACTGATCAGCGATTTAGCTTTACTAAAGCCTTCTTTCACAGTTTCTACTGTCATAGCGGCTTGCAAATGCAAAGGCTGTGTAATATTGCCTAGATGTTGATCAATAACATTTAATTCTGGGGACGGTTTATGCAAGATACCTGCATCAACGACACTCAAATCCCAACCTAATTGACGGCAAAAAACACTTATCGCTGCACCACCGGTTGCAAAGTTAGCAACCATTTGACCGGTAACTTCACTTGGCGCTATAGAAACCCCTTCCGCAGCCACCCCATGGTCACCCGCGAAAATAATAAGAGCAGGTTTTTTAATGACTAATCGCGCAAGCTGTTCAGACTGTGTTACTTGTACTCGTGCTATTGCTTTCGCAGTTGTTTCGAGCTGGCCAAGTGCACCTAATGGCTTAGTTTTACCATCAATGATTGCTTGAATTTCATTATCAAATTTGTGAGTAATAGGTTCAATTGTAAATGTCATAATAGTCTCAATGGGGATATTTATAGTTTTAACGGTAAACCATTATCGTGAATATAAATTTAGTAAAAAATAAAAGAAGGTGGTTTTATTATTTATAACACGAGTTTTGACCAAACCTTTCCACTCTCATCTCGATATAAAGATATTTTTATCAAGCAAGCATAAGGTACCTCAATTGAGTCCATATGCGAGGTTCCTGGAATAGGTAAATTTAAAACTCTGGCAAGTAAATGCTTGATCACACCTGCATGTGTAAAAACGAGTGTATTTTTCGATTCATTTTCATCACAAAAGCTTTTCCACCAATGATCAATACGACCTGTAAAACTTGTCATAGATTCACCATTTGGCGGTTGATTCTGCCAAGGGTTTTGCCAAAAATCACCTATTGCACTAGTTGTTGACCGATCATCTATTTTCCATAATGACTGATAAGTTCTACCATCCCAATCACCAAAGTCCATTTCTTGTAATTTATTTTCAATTTCTAATGATAAGTTTTGTTGCTGACAGAATAAGTTAGCATATTGGCAACAACGTACTAAGGGAGAGCTAATACAACGGTCGATAGACTTTAGTGAACTTGTAGCAAGTAATAATTGATTACGGCCAAGCGCAGATAATGCCACATCCGTTTTTCCTGCCAGAATACCCGGCGTATCAATTTCACCGTGACGTAATAAATAAAGTGTACTTTCTGTAGGAAGTAACTGATTTGATATTTTATTTAGCACTGTTTAATCAACCATAGTTTTAAAGAAGACGTAGTTGGCTAAAAATTTAAATAAATTAATTAGCTTATGGGAACTTTTTATAATTTCACTACTCTTAATAGTTGTAAGTTTTATTTCCCTTAGTGTTTCATGTTTTTATTGCGTCTATCTTAATAGACGCTTTTTTTTGTCAAAAATTTAGTGTTTTAAATAGTAACAAACATAAAAAATGCCCTGTTACTTTACAATAACAGAGCATTTATAATTTAATTCACTAAACCTTAGCTGACGACTTAAATCAGGAAGTTAATATTAACTTCTTTTATTAGTCACCTGAATAACACGTAGTTGCGCTACTGCGCGTGCTAATTCAGCAGCTACTGCAGCATAATCAACATCAATACCACTGGCATTCATATTTTCTTCTGCACGCTTTTTAGCTTCTATAGCAGCTTGTTCATCTAAATCACCAGCACGTGTTGCTACATCAGCAAGCACAGTAACATGATTTGGTTGAACTTCTAACATACCACCTGAAAGATAAATAACTTCTTCGCTACCATCTTTTTTAGTGATAAGTGCCATTCCAGGTTTTAGTGAGGTCAGTAAAGGTGCGTGACCAGGTAAAATACCCAACTCACCTTCACTACCTGTGATCTGTAATGATTTAATATTGCCAGAAAATAAACTTTCCTGAGCGCTTACTACATCCAGATTAACAGTTAATAATGCCATTTGACTCGACCTCTATATTAATAAGCACTTAAGAGATAAACCCTAAGCGCTTATCAGATGATTACATCTTATTAGCTTTCTCTATGGCTTCGTCAATAGAACCAACCATGTAGAACGCTTGCTCAGGCATATCATCGTATTCACCAGCTAAAATTCCTTTGAATCCAGCAATAGTGTCTTTTAATGATACATATTTACCTGGAGAACCTGTAAATACTTCAGCAACGAAGAACGGTTGAGATAAGAAACGTTGAATCTTACGTGCACGATACACTGTTTGCTTATCTTCTTCAGATAACTCATCCATACCTAAAATAGCGATGATATCTTTAAGCTCTTTATAACGTTGTAATACTGTTTGAACACCACGAGCAACTTCATAATGCTCAGCACCAACCACTAATGGGTCTAACTGACGTGAAGATGAATCTAATGGGTCAATCGCTGGGTATATACCCAATTCAGCAATAGAACGTGAAAGTACTACAGTTGCATCTAAATGAGCAAAGGTAGTTGCAGGGCTTGGATCCGTTAAATCATCCGCAGGTACGTATACCGCTTGAATTGAAGTAATAGAACCTTTATTTGTAGAAGTAATACGCTCTTGTAATACACCCATTTCTTCAGCTAGTGTTGGTTGGTAACCAACCGCTGATGGCATACGACCAAGTAGAGCTGATACTTCAGTACCCGCAAGAGTATAACGGTAAATGTTATCTACGAAGAATAATACGTCACGACCTTCGTCACGGAATTTTTCTGCCATAGTCAAACCAGTAAAGGCAACACGTAAACGGTTTCCTGGAGGCTCGTTCATTTGACCGTAAACTAACGATACTTTATCTAGTACGTTAGAATCGTTCATTTCGTGATAGAAATCGTTACCTTCACGTGTACGCTCACCAACACCAGCAAATACTGAGTAACCACTGTGTTCGATTGCGATGTTACGGATAAGCTCCATCATGTTTACTGTTTTACCAACACCAGCACCACCGAAAAGACCAACTTTACCACCCTTAGCGAATGGACAAACTAAATCGATTACTTTGATACCTGTTTCTAACAATTCGTTAGACATGGCTTGTTCTGCGTAAGCAGGTGCTTCGCGATGAATAGCCCAACGGTCTTTCTCGCCGATTGGACCAGCTTCATCAATAGGCTCACCTAATACGTTCATGATGCGACCTAAAGTCTCAACACCAACAGGTACTTGGATACCATTACCTGTGTTTTCTACATTCAGGCCACGACGCAAACCGTCTGAGCTACCCATTGCAATAGTACGTACAACACCGCCACCAAGCTGCTGTTGAACTTCAAGTACTAAACCTGCAAGGTCACCTTCGGTTACTTTTACTGCGTGATATACCTGAGGTACGGCATCTTGTGGAAATTCAACATCCACAACTGCGCCAATTATTTGGACGACTTTACCTGTACTCATGTTAATTCCTCTTAATTTAAGCCAACCAACGCTTTGCGCAGCTAGCTTGTCGTTAAATTACGAAAACGTTATATGTTAATTACTCTTTAACCAACCGCAGCTGCACCTGCAACGATTTCACCCAATTCTTGAGTAATCGATGCTTGACGCGCTTTGTTGTATACCAGTTGTAAATCATCAATCAAGTCACCAGCGTTATCTGTAGCGGCTTTCATGGCTACCATACGGGCAGCTTGTTCACAGGCTAAGTTTTCAACTACGCCTTGGTATACTTGCGACTCTACATAACGAACTAATAGTTGATCTAACAATACGTTAGCATCAGGTTCGTATATGTAATCCCAACGATGCTTCATATCTACATCGTCAGACTTAGGTAAAGGTAATAACTGATCAACTGTTGGTGCTTGTGTCATAGTGTTAACAAACTTGTTATACACTACGAATAGCTTATCAATTTCGCCGTTATTATAAGCATTTAGCATAACCTGAACACTACCAACTAAGTCAGTAAGTGACGGGTTATCGCCTAAGCCAGATATTTGTGCAGTTACTTTAGAGCCCATGTTGTTAAAAAACGATGTAGCTTTTGAGCCTACAACCGCAAATTCAACTTCAGCTCCTTGACCCTGCCATTTGGCAGCGTCAGCTAGTACTTGTTTAAATAAGTTAATATTTAAACCACCACACAAACCACGGTCTGTTGATACAACAATATAGCCAACACGCTTAACTTCACGCTCTTCCATATAAGGATGGCGATATTCTAAGTTACCAAGCGCAATATGACCGATCACGTTACGTATATTTGTCGCATATGGACGAGAAGCTGCCATGCTTTCTTGCGCTTTACGCATTTTAGAAGCGGCAACCATTTCCATAGCGTTTGTGATCTTTTGAGTATTTTTCACACTCGCAATTTTGGTTTTTATTTCTTTACCAACGGCCATGACTCTCTCTCCGAAAAGATTACTTAATTAAAAACGTCTTACCAAGTTTGGGTAGACTTGAAATTTTCAAGTGCTTTAGTCAAACCTGCTTCAATGTCTTTATCGTAGTTACCTGAATCGTTGATCGTAGCCATAAGCTCAGATGCTTCACTGTTCATGTAGCTTTGTAACGCGTCTTCAAAATCATTGATTTTGTTAATAGCAACGTCGTTCAAAAAGCCTTTTTCTGCAGCAAATAAAGAAACAGCTGTTTCAGCAACAGATAATGGGCTGTATTGCTTTTGCTTCATTAATTCAGTTACACGTTGTCCATGCTCTAATTGAGCACGAGTCGCGTCATCTAAATCTGATGCAAATTGAGCAAATGCTGCTAATTCACGATATTGAGCTAATGCTAAACGAATACCACCACCAAGTTTCTTGATGATTTTCGTTTGCGCTGCACCACCAACACGAGATACTGATAAACCAGCATTTACCGCAGGACGAATACCTGAGTTGAATAAATCAGACTCTAAGAATATTTGACCATCCGTAATAGAAATTACGTTAGTTGGTACGAAAGCAGATACATCACCAGCTTGTGTTTCAATAATAGGTAGGGCAGTTAAAGAACCTGTTTTACCTTTTACTTCACCGTTAGTGAATTTTTCAACATAAGCTTCATTCACTCTTGAAGCACGTTCTAATAAGCGGCTATGAAGATAGAAAACATCACCTGGGTATGCTTCACGGCCTGGCGGACGACGAAGTAGTAATGAAATTTGACGGTAAGCAACTGCTTGCTTAGACAAATCATCATATACGATCAACGCATCTTCACCGCGGTCACGGAAGTATTCACCCATTGAACAACCAGCATAAGGAGCTAAATATTGTAGTGCAGCAGCTTCAGAAGCTGAGGCAACAACAACAATAGTATTAGCAAGAGCGCCATGCTCTTCTAAACTACGTACTACGTTAGCAACAGTAGAGGCTTTTTGGCCAATTGCTACGTAAATACATTTAATACCTGTATTTTTTTGGTTAATAATCGCGTCTAGTGCAATCGCTGATTTACCGATTTGACGGTCACCAATGATTAATTCACGTTGACCACGACCAATTGGAATCATAGCATCAATTGACTTGATACCAGTTTGAACTGGTTGGTCAACTGATTTACGTTCAATAACACCAGGAGCAACAACTTCTACTGGAGAGAAGCCATCATTATCAATTGGGCCTTTGCCATCAATTGGTTCACCAAGTGTATTTACTACGCGGCCTAAAAGACCACGACCTACCGGTACTTCCAATATACGGCCAGTACCTTTAACTTTCTGTCCTTCTGCTAAATCAGCATAAGGTCCCATTACTACCGCACCGACCGAATCACGGTCAAGGTTTAAGGCGATAGCGTAACGGCTACCAGGAAGTTCGATCATTTCACCTTGCATTACATCAGCAAGGCCATGGATACGAATGATACCGTCTGTTACAGAAACGATAGTACCTTCGTTACGAGCTTCGCTGACAACGTTGAACTGTTCAATACGATTTTTGATCAGTTCAGCGATTTCAGTGGAATTCAGTTGCATGCTCTGTTCCCTTATCTAAGATTGTAATGTTGTTGATAAACGGCTCAGTTTACCTTGGATAGAGCCATCAATAACCGTGTCGCCCGCTTTAATAATTAAGCCAGAAACTATGTTCACATCAATATTACAATTAAGCTTTACTTTACGTGCCAAGCGCTTTTCAAGCGCGGCGCTAAGTGTTGTTTTTTGCTCTGCAGTAATTTCTACTGCCGAGGTTACATCTACTGTGATTTCTTGTTCAAATTCAGCTTTTAATGCTAAAAAGTGTTCAAGGACCAGCGGTAGCACCAACAAACGTTTGTTTTCAGCCATAACTTTTATAAAGTTTTGACCTTCACTGTTTACTTGCTCACCACAAACATTTAAAAATAAAGTTTGTGCTTGCTCAACAGAAGCACCACCAGATAAATAACTTTCAATAGTTTTATCTTTAGCAACTTCAGCAGCAAAAGCTAGCTGGGTAACCCAGCTATCAATTGCTTTAGCTTCAACAGCAAAATCAAACGCTGCTTTAGCGTAAGGACGAGCAATGGTTGTCAATTCAGACATAGCTCTATCCTCTTAAAGTTCAGCGACGAATTTATCTAAGATGTCGCTATGTGCAGCGGCATCGATAGAACGTTCAAGAATTTTCTCGGCACCAGCAATAGCAAGAATAGCGACTTGTTTACGCAGTTCTTCTTTTGCACGGTTACGTTCAGTTTCAATTTCTGTGTGACCAGCAGCTAAGATTTTTACTTTCTCAGCTTCTGCTTTCACAGCAGCTTCTTCAACTATCTGCGTTTCACGCTTTTTTGCTACTTCAATAATTTCAGCAGCTTGCGCTTTCGCTTCTTTTAGTTGGGCCGTTGCTTGTTCTTGGGCTAATTCCAAGTCTTTTTCAGCACGGTCTGAAGCAGCTAAACCATCTATGATTATTTTCTGGCGAGCTTCAATAGCATTGTTTAGTGGTGGCCATACATATTTCATGCAGAACCAAACAAAAACGATAAATGCTATTAATTCACCAATTAGAGTGGCGTTTAAATTCACAACCGCTCCTCCTTAATAGTAAGCTGTTCAAAGAATGGAATTAAAGTACAAACAATAATACCATCGCGATACCAACACCGATCATTGCTACAGCATCGATTAGACCTGCTAAAATGAACATTTTAACTTGTAGTGATGGAGCTAATTCTGGTTGACGAGCACACGCTTCTAAGAATTTTCCGCCCATGTTACCAAAACCGATTGCAGTACCAATTGCACCAAAACCGATAAGTAAAGCAACTGCGATGAACTTAATTGCTTCAGCCATTGCTAATGTTGATGTTAGATCTTGTTCCATTTTTTCTCTCCAGGGTTTTTAATTATAAATTAAAGTTAAAGTTAAAGTTAAAAATTAATGATTGTCAGAACTTGCCATACTTAAGTAAACAATTGTTAGCATCATAAAGACGAATGCTTGCAATAGAATAACCAGTATATGGAATACAGCCCAAACAAAGTGCAACGGTAGTTGCATTAAACCTACAGCGCCGATTAAGATGAAAATCAACTCACCAGCATATAAGTTACCGAATAAACGCAATGCTAACGAGAAAGGCTTAGCGACTAATGCGATTGTTTCGAGTAATAAGTTACAAGGAATTAAAAATACCATTGCAAGTTTGTTATTAGTACTAAAAGGGTGCAAAGTAAGTTCTTTAATAAAACCGCCTACACCTTTAATTTTTATTGAATAAGCGATCATTAATAAAAATACACCTACAGCCAATGCTGCAGTAAGATTAATATCTGTTGTAGGTACAATTTTCATGTATACATCATGAGAATCCATACCGAATGCTGTTTCACCAACAAATCCGGCAAATGCAGGTAAGAAATCAACAGGAATTAAATCCATTAAGTTCATCAAAAATACCCAAACAAATATTGTTAGGGCTAATGGCGCTATCAGCGTACTTTTACCTTGAAAGGTTTTAGCAACGTTGTCGCCAACAAAATCAATCACCATTTCAATGAAACATTGAAACTTATCAGGTACACCTGTAGTTGCTTTGTTTGCTGCTCTACGGAAAATCCATAAAAACAACACCCCTAAACCAATCGACCAAGCGAGGGTATCTATATGCCATGTCCAGAAACCACTATCACTACATGCTTTGTTAAATGCTAAACCATTATCGGTCGTACACATTTTCGCATTAGTTAAATGATGCTGAATATGGCCTGAGAGAGTAACTTCTTCTGCCATTTTATTATCCCAAAAGTTAAAGTTTATAAATTTTTTTTTGCCTGTGTTTTAACGTTTTGTTAAAAACAAAGGCTGTAGCAGTGGAAAAAACACTACCACACAATATGTGCTTAAAAATGCTGAAGGTATTATTACCATAAATTTAAAAACCAACGCAAATAATAGCGCTGTATATAGCATTTTTAATTTTACGCCGCTATAGAAAGACTCTACTACTTTCTTAGACGACTGTGCCCCTGCATATCTAAATGCTTTATAGGCAAAAATCATATTGGGTATTATTGCTACTGCACCACCAAGTAACGCTGACTTGGCATGGGCAATACCCCATATAAAATAAATTATTACTGTTGTTATTAACATTAAAGTAATAGTGAATAATATTTGTGTTCGGGCTACTTTTCGCCCTGCTTTTGTTAAGCTATTACTCATATATACTAATAAAACTCATTTAAAAAATCATCAATAATTATCACCGTTATATTACGAATACAATCGTAGTCAAACAAGTTTTTTAAAGTAAAAACTTTAATGTTAAAAAGTTTGCGCAAGTATACTTAAATTGTCTTTTATTGCAAGAAAATAGGGCAATGAACGCCCCTTATTTGTGCTAATAATTAATATAGATTTGAGAAATACAACTAAAGTACTAAATTATAGTTAACTAAAGGATTCTAAAGGATGAAATCATTGATTTTATACTCTAACTGCTCGGATGAGTTTTATTAAATATTAAGAGGCTATATTTATGTTTATTGTACTGAATATTACGATACTATTTGAGGAGCAAACTATTACCCTAAATTTACTTTAGAAGAATAGTTTGTGGTAATTTATCGTACTAACTTTTTTAGTAATATAGTCTGTAGCGACTATTATTAGTTGAAGAGGAATATAATCACTCAAGAAAAGCTTATTAAACTAAGCTCAAGTTATTTAAATAGCATAAATTTTATCCATTAAGCTTTATGCTAATAATAAGTGGGGATTACCTTTATTTTATTTTAGAAATAAAGTCATTCAGTTCTGCTAAATTAGCATATGAAATGACTAATTTACCTTTCCCTTTTTTATTGTGGCTAACGGCAACATTCAAACCTATTTTCTCAGCTAAGTTTTGCTCTATATTAGTGCTACTTTGATCTTTTTCTTTCGCTGGCTTCTCTTCACTTGGGTTTTGAATTTTTTTAATTAGTGCTTCAGTTTCTCTAACGGTTAACTCTTTTGTTGCTACCGTTCTTGCCGCTTCAGCTTGTAATGTGTCATCAAGTGCTAATAATGCACGAGCGTGACCCATTTCTATATCACCATTTTCTAAGAAAGTTTTTACTGCATCATTTAAATTATTTAAGCGTAAAAGGTTTGTTACCGCCGTTCTAGATTTACCTACAGCTAAAGCAACTTCTTGATGAGTTAGATCAAATTCACTTAATAAACGATCAAGTGCAACAGCTTCTTCCATTGCATTTAAATCTTCTCGTTGAATGTTTTCTATTAAAGCAATTGCAACAGCTGATTCATCAGGTACATCTTTTATTAAACAAGGTACTTCTGTCAATTTTGCTAACTTAGCTGCACGCCAACGACGCTCACCTGCAATTATTTCGTAAAACCGGTCACCATTATTATCTACGTTGATAAGTCTAACAACAATAGGTTGAATAATACCTTGCGATTGAATTGATAAAGAAAGCTCTTCAAGCGCAGAGTCAGACATATCTTTACGTGGTTGATACTTACCAGGTGATAACCTATTTATAGCTATTTTACTTAAATCACCATCTTTAAGCACAGTGTCATCATTACTTTCATTTTTTTTACTGCTATCTTCTTGTTCCGAAGCTCTTACTTGTGGCGTAAGTAATGCGTCAAGGCCTCTGCCTAAACCTCTTTTCTTTGTTGGGCTCATAATATTCCTTGAATTACTCTGCAGTATCCTGACTCTAGCTAGCTACTTGTTCACTGTTAGGTGCTTTTGCTGAATTATTTTTTTCAGCACTATTTTTACGAAGTACTTCACCGGCTAATGCCAAATAAGCTTTTGCACCTGTTGATGATTTATCATAATACATTACAGGTGAGCCAAAACTAGGTGCTTCAGCTAAACGTACATTACGTGGAATAACACTACGATATACTTTATCACCAAAGTGGCGCTTCAATTGTTCAGACACATCATTAGCTAATCGATTACGAGGGTCATACATGGTACGTAAAATACCTTCAATATGAAGTTTGTCATTAACAACTGACGTTAATTTTGAAATGGTATCCATCAGCGCTGTTAAACCTTCTAAAGCATAGTATTCACATTGCATTGGCACTAAAACAGAGTCTGCTGCTGTCATTGCATTTACCGTCAACATATTTAGTGATGGTGGGCAGTCAATGATAATAAAATCATAATAATCTTTTACTGGTTCAAGTGCTCTTTTTAGTCGATGTTCACGAGAGTAAACTTCCATCAACTTAATTTCCGCAGCAGTAACATCGGTGTTAGCTGCAATGAGATCATATAAACCAGTTGTCTCTTTTTGAACAACTTCATCAACAGATTTTTCTTCGATGAGCAATTCGTAACAAGTGGCGGGTACTTCATATTTATTAATACCACTAGCCATTGTCGCATTGCCTTGAGGATCAAGGTCTATTAATAATATTTTTCGCTTAGTAGCAGCTAAAGAAGCAGCCAAATTAACAGCGGTCGTTGTTTTACCAACACCACCTTTTTGATTTGCAACAGCTATTATTTTTCCCACAAGCGCCTCTATTATTTTTAACTTATTATTTAAACAATGTTTTGAACACTTTTAGTTCTTTTTTAGAATAAGCACATGACGTTCGCCTACAAGCTCAGGTACCTTTATTTCATGACTAGAAACTAAACTAATATTTTCTGGTAAATTAGTTAGTTCATCAACGGGATATTGACCTTTTAATGCAAAAAATTGTCCTTGTTCATTACTCACTAAATGTGAACACCAAGTCACCATATCATTAAGTGATGAAAAGGCTCTACTTAATACACCATCAAAAGGTGTTTCACCAGAATAATCTTCAACACGTGACTTAACCGGCTGAACATTAGTCAATTTTAGTTGAAATACAACTTGTCTAAGAAAAGTGATCCTTTTTCCTAAGCTATCTAACAAAACAAAATTTTTCTCAGGGAACAATATAGCTAAAGGAATACCTGGAAGGCCAGGGCCTGTGCCAACGTCAATAAAGTTTTTACCTTGCAACACTTCACCGACCATTAAACTATCCATAATATGCTTAACAAGCATCTCTTGTGGATCTCTCACTGATGTTAAGTTGTAAGCTTTATTCCATTTATGTAAAAGCTCTACATATTGAATAAGTAAGTCTACTTGTTGCGCAGAAACTTGCAAAGTTGTTTGGCTAAGCAAGTTTTCGAGTTTTGAAGTTAATGTCATATTTTTTTAATGATACTTTTAGTTGGATTACGCTATTTTTTTGCTAAGTAAACCATGTTTTTTTAAGTAAACTAATAATAACGAAATAGCCGCTGGAGTAATACCAGAAATTCTAGATGCTTTACCAATGGTTTCTGGACGAGCGTCTTTTAATTTAGCGACAACTTCGTTTGAAAGTCCTGATAATTGACTATAGTCAAATTCAATAGGAATAGCAGTATCTTCATTACGTTGCTTTTTCGCTATTTCATCAAGTTGTCTATCAATATAACCGGCATATTTAGTTTGAATTTCTATTTGCTCCGCGGCTTGAGTATCAGCAATCGCAGGACCTAAACCTTCAATTTTCATTAAATCGCTATAACGTACTTCAGGACGACGAATAAGATCTTCAAGACTCGCTTCTTTACTCATTGGTGATTTAAGTAATTCATTTACTTGATCAACGTTACTTTGATCCTTTTGTACCCAAGTATCTTTTAAACGCTGACGTTCTAATTCAATATTTTCCATTTTATCATTAAAACGTTTCCAACGAAGATCATCAACCAAACCAACTTCACGACCTTTTTCTGTTAAACGAATATCAGCATTGTCTTCACGTAACAATAAACGATATTCAGCACGTGAAGTAAACATACGATACGGTTCTTTAGTACCTAGGGTTGCTAGATCATCTATCAACACGCCCACATAGGCTTGATCTCTACCTAAAGTAAATTCATCACGACCTTTCACTCTATTAGCAGCATTGGTTGCTGCAATTAAGCCTTGCGCACCCGCTTCTTCATAGCCTGTAGTACCATTTATTTGTCCTGCAAAATATAAATTTTCAACAAACTTACTTTCTAGTGATTGTTTTAAGTCACGAGGATCAAAATAATCATATTCAATTGCGTAACCAGGACGTGTAATAAAAGCATTTTCAAAACCTTTAATTGAACGTACTAAATTCATTTGTACATCAAAAGGTAAGCTTGTTGAAATACCATTTGGATAAATTTCATTAGTCGTTAAACCTTCAGGTTCAACAAATATTTGATGTGAATTTTTATCAGCAAAACGAGTGATCTTATCTTCAATAGAAGGGCAGTAGCGTGGACCTATTCCTTCAATTACACCGGTATACATTGGTGATCGATCTAAACCATCACGAATAATTTGGTGTGTTTTTTCGTTAGTGTGCGTGATAAAACAAGAAACTTGTTCAGGATGATCCTTTTCAGATCCCATAAATGAAAATACAGGACGAGGTGAATCTCCTGGCTGTTCTTCCATCACAGAAAAATCTAATGATCTTGCGTCTAAACGGGGTGGGGTGCCTGTTTTTAAACGATCCATTCTAAAAGGCATATCACGCATTTTTGCAGCTAAGTTTACACTTGCTGGATCTCCTGCACGTCCGCCCTGATAGTTGTTTAGACCAATATGAATCTGTCCTGCAAGGAAAGTACCTACGGTTAGTACAACCGTTTTACCTTTAAATTTCAATCCCATTTGAGTTGAAACACCAGTTACACGATCATTTTCTAAGATCAGATCGTCACAAGGCTGTTGAAAAATAGTTAAATTTTCTTGGTTTTCTAAGAATTGACGGACGAAAGTTCGGTATAACGCACGATCCGCTTGAGCTCTGGTTGCTCTTACAGCTGGGCCTTTACTGGCATTTAAGGTTCTAAATTGAATAGCGCTATGATCAATGGCTGTTGCCATTAAACCGCCTAAGGCATCAATTTCTTTTACTAAATGTCCCTTTCCAATCCCACCAATGGCTGGATTACACGACATTTGTCCTAAAGTATCGATGTTATGGGTTAACAAAAGCGTTTTACACCCCATTCGGGCAGATGCAAGCGCAGCCTCAGTGCCTGCGTGGCCACCACCAACAACGATTACATCATACGATTCTTGATACCACATAAATTTGAACCTTAAAAAACTGTTGTTAAAGAAAATTTCTTTAACTGAAATTAGGAGACGTATTTTACAGTTTTTTTTTCAATAGTGAAACGATCAAATGCGTAAAAAGATCGTAACTCGATCTCACTAATATATATAAGATCTTTATAGAGATCTTATTATTATTACTTATTAGGGATCGTTTTTTCTGTGGGTAAGTGTTTTTTTATCAATTATTCTATGAAGTTAAAGGAATGATAAGCTTGTGATCAAACATTGATCAAGTCCAATATAAGCGGTGATCAAAAGGGCTACTTATCCACAGCGCAATTAAAACATAAAGATATACACGGAATAATAATAAGAAATTAACCGCTTATCCATTGAATTATCCACAATAGGTATTTTTTATACATACTTTTGTTGATAACTTATGTGTAAGTAGCTTATAAAAGATCCTTATTTTCACTTAACCACAGCTGTGCAAGATCTTCTGGATCAATATCTTCACTCATATCAAGAGTTTTAATATCTAATAAACTACTACAACCCTTTGATATTAGTAGTTTATTTAATTCAAAACCTGCTTTGCAAAAAGTATCATAATTTGAATCACCAATAGCGATAACAATTAAATTTATTGAGGATAGATCTTGTACACAATTTTTAAGATCTTCAACAAATGCTTGGATATTGTCAGGAAAGTCACCAGCTCCATGAGTGGAGGTACAAACGAGCCAAGTTGTTTTTTTAGCAGGATCTTGTGAAAAAGTTGATCCAAGGATCGAATTAAAATTAGGATTTAAGTGTAAATTTACGTCATGGTTAAGTTTATTTAGCTGTTCTTCACATGCTTCTGCAACATATTCTGTCCCGCCAAGCATACTACCAACAATTATTTGAAATGAGCTCATATTAAGGTGATCTAATGATTAAGAATGAAATTATTGTATTCTTATACGTAAACCACCTCAAGGTGAACTACCCAGCTTGAATAATAAACTTATTTAGGCCGGCTTTTATTTTATGTGAACTCGATAAACAGTATTTCTAATTGAAAGTATTAGACATTTAAATGGCTTTTTCTTTTCTTGTATAAGTATTATAAGGCAATAAACCTTAATCAGTGGTTTACTTATGGTTTTAACAGGTACTTATATCATTGGCTAAAATATCAAGATAACAAACATGGTCTTTGGTATGGTGAATACTAATTAATATGCTAACTAAGGAAGTACATTGACAGAATCAAATATTATTGAGGTATTGGATCGGTTCTTTGAAAATGGAATCGAATTGTCACTTTTAACCTATGTTATTGCCGCATTGATTTCATTTGTTTTTGCGTATTTTGGCGCATACCTTTTTTCTTATATGAAAAAGTCGGGAGAATTGAAGGCTGTTAAAGTAAGATTAGATGACACTATTTTCCAGTTGCAAAAGCAAACAGAGGCAGTTGAAGATGTAAAGAATCGTTTATCTAATAAAATTTGGATTGAACAGCAAAAATGGGAATTTCGAAAAACTATATTTATTGAGTTAATTAACTTGCTGCTAAAAATTAAATATTCCTGTGAAGAAGCGGAGAAATACCTTAACCGAGTGTCAAAATTAAGCTATATGGAAGATGAGGATGAGTATGAAAAATCCAAGTCCTTTTTGATATTTGAGGCAGAAAAGATATATAACGGAAAGGTAAGCGAATTAACTGTTGAAGTTAAAAAGTTATTAAATGAAAAAGGGTTGCTTTTTCTAAGTAAAGAGGTAATTGATGTACTAAGATATTACTTTAAAGCAGAGGAGATACGACAAACTCAAATTAAAAAAGAATTTGAAAATGATTTGGTTGCGGGAGAAGTTTCAATATATGACGTAAGTTGTATTGATAGCTATGAACACTCATTATATCACAAGTTAGAAGCAGTAGAAAAAGCGTATAATATGGTTATTATAACGGCAAAGGATGATCTTAAAATCAATATATAATATAATTTATACAGTAAGTGAGTATTCACTATTGAATTTTTATACATATTTTCATAGATATCGAAAATATACCTATTCTAGATGAAATAACGATTGGTAGCATTAGGTTTAAAACTAGTAACAGCGAGTGGTGAAGTTAGCGTTAATAGGTGCTGAGTATAATAATATGCCGTTTAATATTTTTATTTATCATTACTTACTACGGGCAATATGTGCGACAATTACTTACGCAATATTTTAATCAAGTCATAAGGTTCATTATGAAACTTTTAGTTCGTAACCTTTCACGTTCAACCACAGAGCAAGAACTTCGTATATTATTTTCTGCTCATGGCTCTGTTACTGAATGTAGTTTAGTTTTAGATCAAGAAACAGGTAATTCAAAAGGCTTTGCTTTTGTGGTAATGCCAGATGAGAAAGAAGCAAAATCAGCACTTTCTGCTCTTCATGAAACAAGAGTTGCTAAAAACAGAATACGTGTGAAAGTTGCACAATAGTTCGTTTTAGCAGAGATTTACCCCAGAAAAATTAGTTATATTGCCGCGATAAAGTATAGATAAACATCTAAAACAACTTAAGCGGCTTTAATCTCACAAAATAAACCTGACCGATCTTCTTATCTGTGTTTATTACCTATCAAAATATATTTCTTACTGTTCTTAAAACTCAATTCTGGTTTATCAATCATTACTGCTAGTTCTCTAGTTTCAGAAAAAACAAAAGTTGAAAATGCATTAAGAACAACGGCAGATTTTCGTGATGAAATGTCTACCGCAAGAACTCAGGCCGATAGAGATAGAATAATTGAAAAATATAGTTACTTATTCGATGATAATCGCCCCGTAAGCAAATTGTTTAACCTTCTTAGAAGATGGCAATATGCTTGTAGGGGAGAGAAAAGATTAATATAGGGGCGATTTTTAAGTTATATCGATGGCGTATAAACGTTTATTTATATAACTATTTTCCAATACAAAAAGAGCTAAATATTTTAGTTAATAGGTCATCACTGGTGAATTCACCAGTGATTTGATCAAGCTCTAACTGACAAATTCTTAATTCTTCAGCTAAAATCTCTCCAGCTACATAAGATTCTAATTGGTCTAAACCAGTAATTAAATGCTGATGAGTGTTATCTAAAGCGGTTAAATGACGTCTTCTAGCCATAAAGCCACCTTCGGTACTACCTTGGTAGCCCATAATAGATTTTAAGTGCTCTTTTAAGCTGTCAACGCCTGCGCCAGTTTTTGCTGATAAGGTTACCGAGGTATGGTTTTTATCATTTTTATCTGTAAATTCAGCTAAACCAATATTATCTTCAATAATTGCGTGGTTTAAATCGGCTTTGTTTCTTACTAAGGTTAGGCCGATGTTATCCGGCAATTTTTCGAAAAACTCAGGATAGTAATCTTTAATATCTTGTTCACTTTCTAACAAGTTATGATTAGTACTTGCGTCAACCATTAGCAATACGCGATCAGCTTGTTTTATTTCTTGCCAAGCGCGCTCAATACCTATTTGTTCAACCTTGTCATCACTGTCACGTAAACCAGCGGTATCTATAATATGTAATGGCATACCATCGATGTGAATTTGTTCTGTTAATACATCACGTGTGGTACCTGCAATATCAGTAACAATGGCACTTTCTTTACCGCTCAATGCATTAAGTAAGCTCGATTTACCGGCATTAGGTCTACCTGCTATAACCACACGCATACCTTCTCGAATAATACTGCCTTGTTGTGCCTGTTTTCGTACACTTTCAACTTTGTTGATGATGGCTTTTAGATCGTTAACTATTTTTTTATCAGCAAGGAAGTCAATTTCTTCTTCTGGAAAATCAATAGAGGCTTCAACATACATACGTAGATGAATAATGCTTTCTACCATTTCGTTAACTAATTTAGAGAAGTTACCTTGAAGTGAGTGCAGGGCAGAACGTGCTGCTTGTTCGGAGCTTGAATTGATTAAATCTGCAATCGCTTCTGCTTGAGTTAAATCGAGTTTGTCGTTTAAAAAAGCTTGTTCACTAAATTCACCAGGTTTAGCCATAATAACATTAGGTAAGGCTAGAATAGCTTTAAGTAGCATATCTAAAATAACAGGGCCGCCGTGACCTTGAAATTCAATAACATCTTCACCCGTAAATGAATTAGGGGCTTTAAAGTATAAGGCGATACCTTGATCTAATATTTCATTTTGTGCATTTGAAAAAGGTAAGTACTCAGCTTTTCTAATCTCGGGCAATTTACCCAAAATAGCTTGAGCAACATTTTTTGCTTCAGGCCCAGATACACGAATAATACCAACACCACCACGACCCGGTGCGGTAGCTTGTGCTGCAATAGTTGATTTACCACTAGGTAATAATGACATTGATTTAAACCTATAAAAACAGAGAGTTTGAATAATACCAATTCTATTAAATTATTGCCCACTTGTGCTGGTTAAAATAAGCCAAGGTTGCGTTGCTTTCAATCACAATAGCCAGCTATTGCTCAATCAAGCGCCTTACCTTGATCTATTTTTCCTTCGTACAATAAGATCACAAACTTAATAGAAGTGATATAACAGTTATTTTACGTTATTTATCTTTAACTAACAAAAAAGCGATTTCTTTATCAGAAACCGCTTTTATATTGTTAATCATTGGTAAGCTAAAAATTAGAACGAATAAGCGTTAACTTGCTTTTTCTAATTTTTTCTTCTCAATGCCACTGAAAATTACTTTCATTTGGGCAATTGAAATCATGTTACTTACGAACCAGTAAAGTACTAATCCTGATGGGAACCAAGCCATAAAGATTGAGAAAACAACTGGCATGTATTGCATTATTTTCTGTTGCATTGGATCTTGAATAGTCATTGGCTGCATTTTTTGCATTACAAACATACTAATACCCATTAATACTGGTAATACATAGTATGGGTCCATTGCTGATAAATCTTGAATCCAGAAAACAAACGGTGCATGTCGTAATTCAACACTTTCTAAAAATACCCAGTAAAGCGCAAGGAAAATAGGCATTTGTAATATTAATGGTAAACAACCACCAGCAGGGTTTACTTTCTCTTTACGGTACATTTCCATTGTAGCTTGAGACATTTTTTGTCTATCATCACCAAAACGTTCTTTAAGCTGTGCCATTTTAGGTGCTAATTCACGCATTCTAGCCATTGAGGTATATTGCGCTTTCGTTAATGGGTACATACCACCTTTAACAATTAAAGTGATGATAATGATTGCTACACCCCAGTTTGTTACAAAGCTTTGAATTGTTAGTAGTAACCAGAATAATGGTTGACTAATCATCCATAAAAAACCGTAATCAATGGTTAAATCTAAGTTAGGTGCTATTTTCTCTAGTACCGCTTGATCTTTAGGACCAACATAAAAAATAGCAGAAGTATTGCCTTGTTGGCCTGCGTCTATTGTTACTGCAGGTGCTTTAAAGCCAATAACAGCTTCTTGGTTGTTACTGTAGTTAGTATAAAGTTGGTTGTTATCTTCAGCACCAGGTACCCAAGCTGAAACAAAGTAATGCTCTAGCATTGCAACCCAACCACCAGGTGTTGTTTTGTTTAAGTTTGTTTCTGCAATATCATCAAAATCATATTTTTCATAACGATCTTCATTGGTAGAGAAAGCTGCACCACGATAAGTAGGTAACATGCCTGATGAAGTATCTGTTAGGGTAGATTGCTTAAGTTGACCATACATTTGAACTGAAACACTGTTAGCTGTGTTGTTATTAATTATGTATTCAACATCAACACTGTAACTGCCAGCAGCAAATGAAAAGCGTTTTGTTACGTTAAGGCCGTTGTTATCTTGAAAAGTTAAATCTACGGTAAGGTTTTCGCCAACTAATTCATAACTACTTTGAACCGTACTATAAATTGGTCGACCTTTAATTACTCTATCTACACCGTTAGCACCAGTTAAGCCTGATTGTGCAACATATTTTTGATTACCATTTTGCATAACAGTGTATGGAATACCATTACCCTGTTCGGTATTAAAATCGACTAACTTAGCATCGACTATATCACCACCTTGCGTATTAATTTTAATTATTAATGTATCAGTAGTAATACTAATTAATTTTGCATTTGAAATGGCATCTTTAGCAATGGGTGCTGATGAGTCCGTTGATTCAGGAACAAATTCTGCACCTGCAGCAAGTTCATTATTCGCATTTTGACTAATAGTTGGTTGTTCAACTGCTGGTGAATTTTCTGCTTGCCACTGACTAAAAAGTAAGTAAGTAACAACCATAAGCGCAATAAAAAGCAGACTGCGTTGAGATTCCATAAGATTTAATTCTCTTGTTTTTGGGTTGGCACGAGGTTATATCCTCCCGCATGTAATTTATAGCAAGGCATTTTAGACTAGGTTTAACTGCAAACCAACACTCTTTTAGTATTAGAGTATATAATTTGTTCTGCTTTTTAAGGCAGGAATATTATTTTTCTTTTTTTAAGGGTGGAACTGGGTCATCACCGCTTTCATTCAACGGATGACATTTTAATATTCGTTTGCTTGCTAACCAGCACCCTTTTATTACACCAAAGCGTTCTATAGCTTGGTTTGCATAAGTAGAGCAGGTTGGTTGAAATCGACAATTAGATCCTAATAAAGGACTAATAAAACGCTGATAGCCTTTTATACAAGCTATTGCTAGTTTTTGTGGCGCTGAATTATTTTTCGCCATATTTTTTCTAATTCTTGGTTGATTTCGTTATTGTCGAGCTGATCAATACCAGACTTTACCATAACCACCATATCGATAGCAGGTAAATCATGTTGATTTAAACGAAAGCTTTCTCTAATAATTCTTTTCATGCGATTTCGTTGTACGGCAAGTTTTACACGTTTTTTAGCAATAGCTAAGCCGAGACGATTATTTTTACATGAATCATCAGATAAATTAGTAGGGGTAATAAGTATTGTAAAGTGGCGAGAGCCAAATCTGATAGGTTTTTTAAACACAGATTGAAAGTGACCGGGAGTCAACAGACGTGACTCCCGATTAAATTCATAAGTAACCTTGTTGGTTACCATCTTAATTCGGTTTCTAAGCTAGAAATAAAATTAAGATTAAGCACTAAGGCTTGCACGGCCTTTGGCACGGCGACGAGCTATAACAGCACGGCCATTTTTAGTTGCCATACGAGCACGGAATCCGTGGTTACGCTTACGCTTTAATACGCTAGGTTGAAATGTTCTTTTCATTACGCTAATCCGTCGGTTGTTGTTGCCCTGACAAAAAAGCCAAATGAGCACACAGGTCTAAAAAAAGAGGCCGAATTCTAAATCTAATTGAGCCCGCTGTCAATGTTTTATCTTGAATATTTATTAAAAGATCCTTTGATGATCGTTAGGATCTTAAGTTCCACGTCACATACATTTTAATGTTATTCACCGAATAGACGGAAAATATCCACAGGTTTGTTATTTAATATTGTTATTTTACTGATTAATTGCGTTTTTATTCTAATAAGTAATAAAAGTAAGTAATCCATTTTTGATGTGTTTTAATCTAAAAAATCACTAATAAGTCAATTAAACTAGCCTTTAGCCGTTTATTGTAAAAATAATTACGAATAGTTGTCTGTCAATATTGCACTTGTGGATAAGTATAGAGATAATGGTGCTACATAATAAAAACTTTCGTTTGT